>QFQW01000119.1 GCA_003248755.1 Chryseobacterium sp.
ATTAAGGTTTATTGAAATTAGTTTATACATTTGTACCGTTCAAAACAAGAAAATGAATAACTCAATAATTATTATTGTCATTTCTGTCATTATCGGATTCCGGTGGTGAGCGATGGCTTGTGATAATTTTTGAAATTGAAATACTACAGACCATTCTCATCACGAGAATGGTTTTTTTATTTAAAAACAAAACATTTATAAATATAAAAACCGATACAAAATGTATTACAATGACAACAGTGTTCTCTTCTTTGATGGGGAATATGTGAAAGCAAAAGAAGCCAAGACCGACTTGTACGGTCAATCGTTACACTACGGATATGCTGTTTTCGAGGGAATCAAATCTTACAAAACAGCTAACGGGACTAAAATTTTTAAGGCAGAGGAACATTACGACAGACTTAGAAAATCTGCCGAAACGATGATGATGCCTTTTGATTATTCTACCGAAGAAATGGTAGAAGCAACTTACAAATTATTGGAAATTAATAATCTGAGTAATGCATATATCCGTCCGATTGTCATTTGTTCTCCGAATATGTCTTTGTCAAAAGGTCAAAAAAGTTATCTCGTAATCGAAGTTTGGAATTGGGATAACGGTTATCTCGCCAACAAAATGAGAATTATGACTTCTTCTTTTGAACGCCCTAACCCAAAAGCTTTCAAAGTTGAAGCAAAAGTGAGCGGTCATTATGTGAACTCGATTTTAGCTTGCCAGGAAGCTAAGGATAAAGGTTTTGATGAAGCGTTGGTCCTTGATGCTGACGGAAATGTAGCTGAAAGTTCAGGAGCCAATATCTTCTTTGAAAAAGACGGAAAACTTTTCACACCTGCAAAAGGAAGTATTCTTCCGGGAATTACAAGAGCGACAGTTTTTGAAATCTGTGATAATCTGGGAATCCCTTACGAAGAAAAATTCTTCAAACCGGAAGAAATGCAAGGTGCAGACGTAGGATTTTTCTGTGGAACAGCGGCCGAAATTGTAGCATTAGATTCTTTGGATAATATTCCTTTCAAACTGAATTGGGAAGACAGTTTATCATCAAAAATTCAGACAGCATATCGTCATTTAGTATTAGAAGAAGATTACTCATATTTAAAATCAGACTTGCAATATGTGTAACGTAGAACTGAATAAATATTCCAAAACCCTTACAAAAGACCCGACACAGCCCGCAACTCAGGCGATGTTTTACGGGATTGGCTTTCAAAAAGAGGATTTCGACAAAGCACAGATTGGAATTGCAAGTATGGGTTATGACGGAAATACCTGTAATATGCACCTCAATGGTCTTGCGGAGATTGTAAAAAAAGGTATTAAAGAACAAAATCTTGTTGGATTAATGTTCCACACCATCGGAATCAGCGACGGAATGACCAACGGAACAGACGGAATGCGTTATTCCCTTGTAAGTCGCGACATCATTGCAGATTCCATCGAAGCGGTTTGCGCAGGACAATATTATGATGGATTGATTACCGTTCCGGGTTGCGACAAAAATATGCCGGGTTCTCTTATAGCAATGGCGCGCCTTGACCGACCTTCGATAATGGTTTATGGCGGAAGTATTGCGCCGGGACATTACAAAGGCGAAGATTTGAACATCGTTTCAGCTTTCGAAGCGTTGGGAAATAAAATCGCAGGTAAAATTTCCGAAGAAGATTTTCAGGGTGTGATTCAGAATTCCTGTCCAAGTGCAGGAGCTTGTGGCGGAATGTACACAGCCAATACAATGGCTTCGGCTATTGAAGCTTTGGGAATGAGCTTGCCTTATTCCTCGTCTTACCCGGCTCTCAGTCGTGAAAAAAAAGAAGAATGTCAGTTTGCCGGGCATTACATTAAAATTCTTTTAGAAAAAGACATTAAACCATCGGACATTATGACGCCAAAAGCTTTCGAAAATGCATTGAGGCTGATTATGATTCTGGGTGGAAGTACCAATGCGGTTCTCCATTTTATAGCCATTGCAAAATCGATCGGATACGATTTGACTTTAGATGATTTTCAGAGAATCAGCGACGAAACACCATTTTTAGCCGACCTTAAGCCAAGTGGTAAATATCTGATGGAAGACCTTCACAAAGTAGGCGGAGTTCCAGCCGTGATGAAATATCTATTGGATTTAGGCTTGCTTCACGGTGATTGTTTGACGGTTACGGGAAGAACCATTGCGGAAAATCTGGAACACGTCACTTCAATTATCGACAGACAGCAAAACATCATTCACGATATTAAAAATCCCATCAAAGAAACCGGACACATCAGAATTATGTACGGAAATCTTGCCGAGAAAGGCTCTGTTGCGAAAATTACCGGAAAAGAAGGCGCTTATTTCAAAGGAACGGCGATTGTTTTTGATGGCGAAAAAGAATTCATCAAAGGTATCGAAGATAAAAAAATTCAGGAAGGAAATGTAGTTGTAATCAAAAATGAAGGCCCAAAAGGCGCACCCGGAATGCCGGAAATGCTGAAACCGACTTCCGCTTTGATGGGTTCAGGCTTAGGTAAAAATGTCGCCCTAATTACCGACGGAAGATTTTCAGGAGGAACGCACGGTTTTGTTGTTGGTCACATCACGCCGGAAGCCTTTGCCGGAGGATTGATTGGCTTAATTAAAGATGGAGATGTGATTGAATTGGATGCTGAAAAAAATACCATCAACGCATTGTTGTCGGATGAAGAAATTGCCAAAAGAAAAGCTGAGTTCCAACAACCTGAATACAAAGTGAAGAGCGGGGTATTATACAAATACGCCAAATCTGTAGCAGATGCCTCACAAGGCTGTGTCACCGATTTATAAGATAATAATGAATAAGATATTATTTGGGGCAGCTATTTCCGTCTTCCACTCCCGCTTTTTTGCGAACGAAATGAAGCAATAAGTTGAACTATTTGGTCATCGCAAAAAGAGCTCCGTTCAAACCGGGCTGCAATCGTATTGCGTTCCAAAATAATGTTTAACTAGAATCCGAAAGATTTAATATAAATCTAGAGGTGAAATTTGAAAATAGGATAAAAACTCAAAACGAATCCGAAGGATTCAATATCAGTAGCCATAGGTGCAACTTATGGAATAAATGAAAACCAAATAATCAGAACCCGGAGGGTTCAACTTTCTAAGGAAAAAATATTAAAAATGAGTAATACCATTTCACAAGTAGAAAACACAGAATTAGAGCAACCGAAACCGGTAGAAATATCCGGTTCCAAAGCCGTTTTAGAAGCTCTGTTGCAGGAAAATGTACATACAGTTTTCGGTTATCCCGGTGGCGCAATTATGCCGATTTATGATGCTTTGTACGACTATTCCGAAAAACTGAAACACATTTTGGTTCGCCACGAGCAAGGCGCAATTCACGCTGCACAGGGATTTGCAAGAACTTCCGGAAAAACGGGGGTTGTATTTGCAACCAGTGGTCCGGGAGCAACCAATCTGGTGACAGGTTTAGCGGATGCAATGATAGACAGCAATCCGATTGTCTGTATTACAGGTCAGGTTTTTGCCTCACTTTTGGGAACGGATGCTTTCCAGGAAACCGATGTCATCAATATCACAACGCCGGTTACAAAATGGAATTATCAGGTAACCGATGCAACCGAAATCCCGGAAGCGATTGCCAAAGCTTTTCATATCGCAAGTACGGGTCGACCAGGTCCGGTTTTGATTGATATTACCAAAAATGCCCAGTTGCAATTATTCGAATATTCAGGGTATAAAAAATGCAGTCATATCAGAAGTTACCGCCCGGAGCCGGAAATCAGAAACGAATATATCGAAAAGGCCGCAGAATTGATTAATCAGGCAAAAAAGCCATTTGTTCTTTTTGGACAAGGGGTGATTTTGGGAAAAGCCGAAGAAGAATTCAAAGCATTTATTGAGAAAGTTAATCTTCCTGCAGCAGCAACTGTAATGGGATTGAGTGCGCTTCCAACCAGCCACAAACTACACGTCGGAATGCTGGGAATGCACGGCAATTACGCACCCAATGTAATGACCAACGAATGCGATGTTCTGATTGCGGTCGGAATGCGTTTCGATGATAGGGTTACAGGTCGTTTGGATAAGTATGCGAAACAAGCGAAAATCATTCATCTTGATATTGACCCGGCCGAAATTGATAAAAACGTAAAAACCACCGTTCCGGTTTGGGGAAATTGTAAAAAGACACTTCCGATGCTGACAGCGCTTCTCAAAGAAGACGACCATTCACTTTGGTTGGAAAAATTCCGTGAGTTGGAAAAAGAAGAAATCAAAGAGGTCATTCAAAATGAACTGAATCCCACAACCGATGTAATGACAATGGGAGAAGTGATTAAAGTTCTTAATGAGCTGACAAATGGCGATGCCATTATAACGACCGATGTTGGTCAACATCAGATGGTTGCCTGTCGTTATGCAAATTTCAATAATTCTAAATCCAGCGTTACATCAGGCGGATTGGGAACAATGGGATTTGGTTTGCCGGCTGCAATCGGCGCTTGGTATGGCGCACCGGAAAAAACAGTGGTTGCAATCATTGGAGATGGAGGATTCCAGATGACATTGCAGGAATTAGGAACCATTATGCAGTTCGGAGCGAAGGTCAAAATCCTGATTCTAAACAATGAATTCCTCGGAATGGTAAGACAATGGCAACAGCTGTTCCACGACAGGCGTTACTCTTTTGTAAATATCACGAGCCCGGATTTCGTAGCCGTTGCAAAAGGCTATTACATCGATGGACAAAAAATATCAGAAAGGAAAGACCTCAAAACAGCTTTGGAAACAATGATAAATCACGATGGTGCTTATCTTTTGGAAGTAATGGTTGGAAAAGAAAATAACGTTTTCCCAATGGTAGCTCAGGGTACTTCGGTATCAGAAATTCGATTAAAATAATTTTAATTCAAAATTCAAAAGTTATAATTCAAAATTAATAATGAGTAATAAAATATTTGATATTAAAGAGAGAACATTTCAGTTTTCAAAACAAATCATTTTTCTTATACAAGAAATAGATTATGCACGAAAATATGATTCCATTTTTAATCAGTTACTTAGAAGTGCAACATCAGTCGGGGCAAATGTAGCAGAAGGGAAATCTGGGTCTTCTAAAAATGATTTTCTAAAATTTCAAATTATTGCTCTGAAATCTGCAAATGAAACCAAATATTGGCTTCGGCTGATTAAGGAATCATTACCTGTTAATGAAAAAAAGTTTGATGATTTAATCAATGAAATTGATGAAATTTCAAAAGTATTAGCTACTATCATAATAAAGAACAAAGGCTCAGATTTATAAATTTTGAATTTTTACTTATAACTTTTTACTTAAACATTTATGGAAAAACAAGAATTTACCATCACATTATACACCGAGAATTCTGTTGGATTAATCGGCAGAATTTCAGGGATTTTTTCACGAAGAAAAATCAATATCGAGAGTCTTAATACGTCTCCTTCCGAGGTGGAAGGCATTCACAGATTCACAATTCTCATTAATGAAACCGAAGAAGTCGTAAGAAAACTTTGCCGTCAGCTGGAAAAACAAATCGATATTCTGAAAGCTTATTTCAATACAGATGATGAGATTGTCTGGCAGGAACAGGCACTTTACAAAGTCCCCGCAAATGTGGTGACAGAAAAGGTCTATGTAGAACGATTGCTTCGTCAGTATGGTGCATCTACAGTTGTGATTCGTCAGGATTACATCGTTTTTGAAACGGCAGGACATCGGGAAGAAATCGACCGGTTAACTGAAGAGCTCAACAAATACGGACTCATCGAATTCGTGCGTGGAGCAAGAATCGCTATCATCAAAAACAGCGCAGGAATCCACGAAAAAGTCCTCGAGTTTGAAAAAAGAGAACCATCTCCCGAACTTATTGAAAACGAATATCTCGATAAAAGAGACGATGTTTTCACAATGTAATTTTTCAAAAAATCAAAATTTAAAAATCAAAAAAATATTAATCCTAAAAAGTAGTTACGGTAATCTTTTTACTTCATACTTTTTACTTTTTACTTAAAAATATGGCAAATTATTTCAATACCTTATCACTCAGAGACCAGTTGCATCAGTTAGGACAGGCAGAATTTATGGACAGTTCAGAGTTTTCTGATGGCGTTTCTGCATTGAAAGGAAAGAAAATCGTAGTGGTTGGCTGCGGCGCTCAGGGGCTGAATCAAGGTCTGAATCTCAGAGACAGCGGACTGGACGTTTCTTACGCATTGCGTCAGGAAGCTATCGACCAAAAGAGAGATTCGTGGAAAAACGCAACCGAAAATAATTTCAAAGTCGGAACTTACGAAGAACTGATTCCCACTGCGGATTTGGTCATCAATTTAACGCCTGACAAGCAACATACTTCGGTAATCAATGCGGTTCAGCCTTTGATGAAACAGGGTGCGACATTGTCCTATTCACACGGTTTCAATATCGTGGAAGAAGGGATGCAGATTCGTAAAGATTTGACGGTGATTATGGTCGCTCCAAAATGCCCAGGTTCCGAAGTTCGTGCCGAATATCTGCGAGGTTTCGGTGTTCCGACGTTGATTGCCGTTCATCCTGAAAATGACCCTCAAGGAAAAGGCTGGGCAGAAGCAAAAGCATATTGTGTAGGAACAGGCGGTCACAAAGCCGGTGTTTTGAAATCCTCTTTCGTGGCAGAAGTGAAGTCCGATTTGATGGGAGAACAGACGATTTTGTGCGGACTTTTGCAGACAGGTTCTATTCTTTCGTTTGACAAAATGGTCGAAAAAGGAATTGATGCAGGTTACGCTTCCAAATTGGTTCAATACGGTGTTGAGGTCATTACAGAAGCCTTGAAACACGGCGGTGTAAGCGGAATGCTGGACAGACTTTCTAACCCTGCGAAACTAAAAGCCTTTGAGTTGTCAGAAGAACTGAAAGATATTATGCGCCCACTTTTCCAAAAGCACCAGGACGATATCATCTCCGGCGAATTCTCCAAAACAATGATGGAAGACTGGGCAAACGGCGATGCCAACCTTTTGAAATGGCGTGCAGAAACAGGAGAAACAGCTTTTGAAAAAACACCGGCAGGCGATGTGAAAATCGAGGAGCAGGAATATTTTGACAATTATCTTTTGATGTCGGCCTTCATCAGAGCGGGTGTTGAATTAGCGTTTGAAACGATGGTTGAAGCCGGAATCAAGCCGGAATCCGCTTATTACGAATCGCTTCACGAAACCCCTTTGATTGCCAATACCATCGCACGAAAAAAACTGTTCGAGATGAATCGTGTGATTTCCGACACCGCAGAATACGGCTGTTACCTGTTCGACCAGGCTTGCAAACCTTTGTTGGCAGATTTTATGAAGTCGGTGGATACGGATTTGGTTGGAAAAAACTTCAACGAAGGCAAAAAAACTTCGGTTGACAACGCTCAATTGGTTTATGTGAACGATGTTTTGAGAAATCATCCGGTAGAAAT
>QFQW01000021.1 GCA_003248755.1 Chryseobacterium sp.
CATTTCCAAGCGATTCTTCCGTTAAGAGGTACAATCTTGAATGTTGAAAAATCGATGCTTCATAAAGTGTATGATAACGACGAGATTAAAAACATCTATACTGCACTTGGTGTTTCTGTAGGAACCGAAGAAGATTCTAAAGCGCTTAATCTTTCTAAATTGAGATATCATAAAGTTGTAATTATGACCGATGCTGATATTGATGGTTCTCACATTTCTACACTTATTCTTACATTCTTCTTTAGATATATGAAAGAATTGATAGAGCATGGTTATGTTTATATTGCTCAACCGCCTTTATATTTGTTGAAAAAAGGCAACAAAAAAGTTTATGCTTACAACGAGAAAGAGCGTGAACAATTCACTTTGGAAATGTCGCCGGACGGAAAAGGAGTAGAAGTTCAGCGTTACAAAGGTCTGGGAGAGATGAATCCTGAACAACTTTGGGAAACGACTCTTAATCCAGAACACAGAATCTTGAAGCAGGTTGCAATTGATAACGCTGTAGAAGCAGATTCTACTTTCTCTATGCTGATGGGAGACGAGGTTCCACCAAGAAGAGAATTCATTGAGAAAAATGCAGTTTACGCAAGAATTGATGCTTAATCGATTCGTAAAATCAATCAATAAAATTAAACCTTCCTATTTTGGAAGGTTTTTTTTATATTGCGAAAAAAATTAATACGATGAAAAAAACAATTTTACTCTGTTGTGCATTGTTTTCAAGCTTGGGTTTGATGAAAGCACAAGAATCCATTATTATAAAATTCAAAGAGAATCAATATAAATCCCAAAGCGGAAAATATATTTCTGGAAATCAGGCTTTTGATAAATTAGTTAATGAGAATCATCATATGTTATCACAGGTTGGGAGATTTGATAAAACCCAGACTTTATTGGTCACACTAGGCGAAAATGATGATTTGAATAATTATATTAATCAATACAAAAAATTGCCAAATGTAGAATTTGTGGAAGAGGATTTTGAATCAGAAGGTGGCGGAAAATTAAATGTCAAATCAGAAAGTTTATCTACTTTTCCCAATGATACTTATTTTAATAGACAATGGGGGTTGTACAATAATGGTACAATGACAGGAATTGGGACTGTAAAAGCAGATGCGGATACAGATATGGAATTAGCTTGGGATATTGAAACTGGTGACCCAAATCTTACCGTAGCAGTGATTGATAGTGGTTTCAGAATGGCTCATCCCGAATTAGCCGGAAGAATCTGGAAAAATCCAAATGACCCGGTTGATGGAATAGATAATGACGGTAATGGTTTGATAGATGATTATCAAGGTTGGGATTACGTTAATAATGACAATAATCCTACAGATGACCACGGACACGGAACAAATTGTTCCGGAATTGTTTTATCTGGAGCGAATAACGGCATCGGCTATGCTGGTGTAAACTGGAATAGTAAGTTGATGGTTCTAAAAGCACTGAATGCAAATAATTCTGGAACATATTCTGCGATGACAAATTCTATTTATTATGCTGTTGATAATGGAGCAAAGGTTATTAGTATGTCAATTGGTGGTTCATCTTTTTCTCAGGCTTTGAAAAATGCAGTAGATTACGCTTATAATCATAATGTTGTTTTTGTAGCGTGTATGATGAATTATAATAATAATGTCGTTTATTATCCTGCCGCTTTTGAAAATGTAATCGCAGTAGGTTCTACAAACCCGGATGATTACAGAACATCTCCGTTTTTTTGGGATACGACTTCGGGAAGTAATTATGGAAATCACATTGACGTAGTTGCTCCAGGAAACTTTATTTATGGGCTTTCCAGTACCAGTGATACAAACTATAATTCATATTGGGGAGGAACGTCTCAGGCAACACCATTGGTTGCCGGATTAGCATCGTTGATATTGTCAAAAAATAATTCTTTAACCGTGAATGAGGTTAGAGATATTATCAATACTTCTGCAGATGATTTGGTTGGAAACCCGAATGAGGATACGCCAGGTTTTGACATTTTTATGGGATACGGACGGGTGAATGCTTTTAAAGCGATGCAAAAAGCTCAACAGACTTTGAATGTTTCTGATTTTAACAATATTAAAGACATTCAGATTATTAATCCTGTAAAAGAAAGCCTGTCTTTATTATCCGATAAAGTTTTGGATAAAGCGACAATTTTTATTTATAGTTTTGATGGTAAAAAGATTTTGGATAAAAATGTTGTTATTAATAAAGGGCACAATAATATTGTTTTACCAATAGGTAAAGGAAATTATATCCTTGAAATAAAAAATTATAATTACAGCAAAAGCTTCAAAATAATCAAAAATTAATATTATCCTTCCATATTTTTGGAAGGTTTTTTGTTATTTTCAGAATTGCTTTGGGTGTAAAACTATGAAATCACCCTAATATGGTAACGCAAATACCAATGAAGATACAGACAGCAATTTAATATGATCCTTCAAAACAATAAATATCTGCATATGAAAAATCTATTTGTTATTTTATCTTTAGGCTTTTTAGTGGCTTCGTGTTCTAAGAAAGACAATAAAGAAACTTCAGAGATTTCAAAATCTGACAGCCTTGTTACAAAGAACGAATTCGTGATTGATTCAGTTAGGGTTCAGGATTCTTTGGTGATTAATAAAAATCTGACAGCGGAATTTAACAGACAATTGCTTGTTTTTCCGTCTATTCGGAACAAAGTAATTCTTGACAGTATTTATAAAGAATTGAAATTTGACGGAACTTCTTACGACGCCAATTCTCTGAAAGCCGCTTTAACAAAACAAATGCAGAAAAGCTTTACAGATACCAAAAAAAGTTCAGAAGAATGGTCTCCGGAATTCAAGCAGACTTGGGATGAATCTTCTGCAATGAAGGTGGTTTCACACAGAGATGATATCCTCACTTTGAAATATTTTGGAAGTGGGTATTCCGGAGGGGCTCACGGCTATTACTTTGAAAATTATAAAGCTTTTGATTTGAAAAATAATAAAGTGATTTCCCAAGCTGACATTTTCAAAAATCCTGCTGATGCCAATTGGAACAAAATTCTTCAAAATCATTTCGATGAGCCTGAACAAAAAGAAATGCTCTTAGTCGATAAAATTGAACTGAATAACAATTTCTATTTTGACCAAAATAAAATCACGTTTGTTTACAACCAATATGAGATTACTGCTTACGCTGCTGGTGTTGTTTACATTACTTTAAATTTCAAAGATATCAAAGACCAATTGAAACCTGAATTTGTCAGCCAATATAAAATCAAATAGATGAGCCAGAATCTGAAAAATCACAGAAAATATTACCCGCTTCATCATTTTATTTTCTATCCGGTAATGCTGATGTTGTTAGTGTTGTCGCTTTTTGAATTTTGGAATAATGCTATCGATAATAGGGATGTTAGTTTGATTTGGCTGGTGATTTCTGCGGTTATTATTTCGATAATCGTTTTGTCATTTATGCTTCGTCAGCATTATGCGTTAGGATTACAGGATAGAATTATTATTAATGAATTCAAGTTCCGGTATTTTGCTTTGACAGGAAATCGATTGGAAAGTTTACCTTATCAGTTTTCCGACTCTCAGATTTTTGCACTGAGATTTTCCGAAGACGAAGATTTGATTGAATTAATCAACAAAACCATCGAAAATGATTGGTCTTCTTCCAAAATCAAACAGAATATTAAAAACTGGAAAGCTGATAACAGAAGAATTTAAGACTATAAAAAAAATCCTTCGAGTGCCTCAGTATGATATCTCGGATAATTATTAGAGAATTGTTTGCGTTGTCAGGCTGAGTCTCTCGAAGCCATTTCAAAATAAAATTAATGCATAAATAATAAAAAAATACTCTGAAATCCTTAGAGTATTTTTATTTTTGGCGGAATGAAATCAGCATTTATCATCAATCCTTTTTCTGCGAAGAAAAACTATCAACCTTTTGTGGACGAGCTTTCTAAAAAAGTCGATAATCCGCTTTATCTGGTTTCTCAATCTTTGGACGATACGGATGAGTTTATCAGGAAAATTTGGAATGATGTAGATGTTTTTGTGGCAGTTGGTGGCGATGGAACTATTTCTGTTGTGGCACAAAAGCTTATCAATACAAATAAAATTCTCGCGGTTTTTCCTGCCGGCTCTGGAAATGGATTTTCCAACGAAACCAATTTTACTAAAAATATTTCCCGCCTGTTAGAAAAGATTGAAGCTAAACAATCCCGGGAAATCGATACCTTTATGGTTAACGAACATTTTTCGATTAATGTTTCGGGAACTGGTTTTGACGGAAAAGTCGTGAAGGAATTTGAAAAAACAAGCCGAGGTTTCAAAAATTATATCAAAGTTTCTATCAAAACTTTTTTCAATTATAAGCCGATAAAAATCAAATTCCTAGAAGAGAATTATAAGCAATACAACGGAAAGTATCTGATGCTGAATATCGCCAACACACGTCAGTTCGGGAACAACGCTTACATTGCACCGATGGCGAGTAAAAGTGATGGTTTGGTGGATTTGGTTTTGGTTAAGAAATTTCCGTTGACTTATTCCCCGTTTTTTGCTTTCAGGATGTTCACAAAACGTTTGAAAGATGATGATTATGTGACCTATCTTCCGGTTTCAGAAATCGAATTCAAAGTGAATACGAAAACGTGGCACATCGATGGCGAATTCAAGAAAATCAAATCGCCGATTCATATTAAAGTTTTGCCAAAGAGTTTGAGGATTTTGGTTTAGAAAATTACAATTCCTTCTCAGCTTTTTTCAAAATTTTAATCAGGTCTTTCAATTCATCCTTACTGAATTCACTCACGGTATGGCTGTAATATTCTGTAGGGAAAATAAAATAATTGACCCAGTTTTTCTGATTTTCTTTATAAATTGCACCAATTTCAATATTATTTGCTAAAGTGAATTTATATTTTTTACTAGATTCTCCGATTTTCTCATTCTCTTTTTGTTCAAGAGTTTCTAAAGATTGAATCAATGTTGAAAGTTCATTTTTCTCAACCGTTAAAGTCTTTTTTGAAATGCGGTCAAAAGTTTCATACTCCATCATAATTCCCATCGAAGTTTCTGTTGTGCTGTCAGCAACATCTTTCATTATGATTTTTTGAATATTCAAATCTTTGAATTTCGATAGATTAAAAATTTCCTTTTCTAGAAGAGTGCTTTTTTTGGAATTTAATTTTAATCCTGATGTCGTAAGAGATGAAGTTTTAAAGATTGGTGGAGTGATTTGTGCATATGCGAAAATGCAAAATAATGTAGAGAAGAGATATAGACTTTTTTTCATTTTTGTTTAATTAATAATTTTAAAACTTATTTCGTGATAGAAATATTGTGTATAGCTTAGAGTTCTTATAAAGCCGAAGAATTTAATTTTTATTGATTCAATAAAATTTCAAGTTTTTTATAATCTCCATTTTGCCCAAAATTTTCATCATTGACTTTTGTTCCAATTATTCTATGTTGATGACAACTAAAACAGATTTTTGCAATTCCAATTATTTTTCCTTTGTTCTTAAATCCTAGAATGTCTCTATAAATCGGGATGCAGGCATAAGTGCTACTTTCGTTAATTGTCTTTTCAATAAATATTTTGTCAATTTCAGGAAATTTATTTTTCGGAATTTCTTTTTTACTATAACCGATTTTATCCATTGATTTTAAGAAATTGATTTCGTTTATGTTTTCTGGGAAATCACCAATAATGATGTCATTTCTTAATTTATCGATTTTTGAATTATCTTTATTTTTATCTAATTCGATAATATTGTTCTCATCAAATTCGATGTGGTAGAAATCAATTTGATCGTAGTTAAAATATTTTTTACCCAAAACAGGAATGAAAAGTTTTTCTTCTTTTTCTATTTTTGAACTCGCTTGAGATTCTGTTTTTTTTCCACAAGCGATTAAGATTACGAAAACTATAAGTAAATTAAAATTTGTTTTCATTCGATTTTTTGGACTTAGTTCTTAAGCGAATATACAAATCAATATTTATTTCCATTCTATTATTTATTACATAAAACCATTTTAATTTCCCTATTTTTGTATCAATCATCAATATTATAAGGTGCAGAATACACTCAAGATTATCAACGACCCAGTTCACGGTTTTATCAAAATTCCTCACGAGATTTTGTTCGATATCATAGAACATCCTTATTTCCAAAGACTCAGAAGGATTTCCCAAACCGGACTTCTTTCCCTTATTTTTCCAGGCGCAAAACATACGAGATTCCATCATGCTCTCGGTGCAATGAATCTAATGTTCAAAGCCTTGGAAACTTTAAAGCTAAAAGGTGTAAAAGTTTCTAAAGAAGAAGAAAAAGCGGCGATGCTGGCGATTCTGCTTCACGATATTGGTCACGGTCCGTTTTCGCATGCATTGGAAAATATGCTGATGGACGATTGGCATCACGAGAAAATTTCGATTTTGCTGATGAATCGTTTGAACAAGGAATTCAAAGGGAAATTAGATTTGGCAATCGAAATGTTTCAAGGGAAATATCACAGACCGTTTTTCAATCAGTTGATTTCTTCACAATTGGACGTTGACAGAATGGATTATCTGAAACGTGACAGCTTTTACACAGGCGTTTCGGAAGGAAGCGTGAATGTAGAAAGAATCATCTCGATGATGAATGTGAGCGATGAAAAACTCGTTATTGACGCAAAAGGAATTTATTCGATAGAAAATTATCTGACCGCAAGAATGTTTATGTATTGGCAGGTTTATTACCACAAAACTGCGGCGCTTGGTGAGCATATTCTGGTTCAGATTCTTAACAGAGCCAAATATTTGGTTTCGCAAAATGTTGATTTGGAAGCACCTTCAAATTTGAAATATTTCTTAGTTAAAAATAAATTTGAGGAGGCAACGGAAGAAGATATCAGAAGATTCACGATGTTGGATGATATGGATGTTTTTCAAGCAATAAAAGTCTGGACAGAGAATGATGATTTTATTTTGTCAAAACTTTGCCGAACGGTTATTTACAGAGAATTTCCGAAAAGTATCATATCGTCAAAACCATTTTCCGAAGAATTTTTGAAACAAAAGGTAGAAAAGGTCAACCAATACTTCAATATAGAAAACGGAGCAGAATTGGTCGGGCAGATTTCCCGTTCACTTTTGCCTTATGATACAGAGAAACAACCAATCTATCTGATGGATAAAACAGGACAGACCATAAAACTCGAAGAATCTGAAAATCAGATATTATTTGGATGTATGGAGAATGCGACGAAAAAATATATCATTTATTTTCCTCGAGAAATAGTATAGGTAAAGTAAAAGTAACTTTGATTCGTTATAAAAAATTAAAAGATAATTAATAAAATATTTATCTTTGCAAACTATGGAATTTAGCGCAGAACAAATTGCAGGATTAATAAACGGCAAAATCATTGGCGACGGAAAGACTGTTATTACGGGTGTCTCTCCGATAGAAAACGGGGAAAAGGGACATTTGTCTTTCGTGGGTCAAAGTCGTTTTTCCAATCACATTGATACGACAGAATGTGCGGTTTTGATAGTCTCTGAAAATCTTATCGAGGAGAGAGAATATAAACCTGTAATTATTGTTGTGGAAGACGCTTATCTTTCTTTTCAAGTCTTGATGAATCTTTATCAGGAGATGCAAGGCAGAAGAACAGGGATAGAAGCTGGTTCATTCTTCCACGAGACTGCGAAAGTAGGAGAGGATGTTTATATTGGTGCATTTACTTACGTTTCTGAGAAAGCAACTGTTGGTGACGGGACACAGATTTATCCGCACGTTTATATTGGAAAGGGCGTAAAAATTGGTAAAAACTGCAAAATTGACAGCGGCGCAAGAATATATGATTATTGTGTTGTCGGCGACAATTGTGTGATTCATTCCAATACTGTGATCGGAGGAGACGGGTTTGGTTTTCAACCGACTGCAGAAGGCTTCAAGAAGATTCCTCAGTTGGGAAATGTTATCATAGAAGACGATGTAGAGATTGGTTCCAACTGTAGTATCGACAGAGCAACAATTGGTTCAACTATTATTGGAAAAGGGACTAAGATTGATAATCTAATCCAAATTGCTCACAATGTGAAAATTGGTCAGAACAATGTGATTGCTTCACAAGCAGGAATCGCAGGTTCTACCGTTATTGGAGATTGGAATCAGATTGGCGGACAAGTTGGAATTGTTGGTCATATCAAAATAGGAAATCAAGTTAAGATACAGGCTCAAAGTGGTGTTAATTCTTCTGCTAAAGACGGAGAAACGCTTTATGGTTCACCTGCAATCAACTATAGCGATTATAGAAGAAATTATGTGCATTTTCGTAATTTTACGGACATTGTCAAAAGGATAAACGATTTAGAAAATAAAAAATCAGAGTAAAGGTATCAGGCAAAGAAGTAATTCTTCCACCTCAAAACTAATACAATGAGCGATAAACAAAAAACAATCAAAGAAGAAATCCAGTTATCTGGAATAGGTCTTCACACAGGAAAAGAGGTTAATTTGACAATCAAACCGGCAAAAGAAAATGCCGGATTTGTATTTGTAAGAACAGACCTCGAAGGTCATCCCCAAGTTGAGGCTGATGTTAATTACGTAACAACTACGGAAAGAGGAACTACTCTTGAGAAGTTGGGCGTTAAAATCCATACTTGCGAACACCTTTTGGCTGCTCTGGTAGGGATGGATGTTGATAATGCAATTCTGGAAATGAATAGTGCAGAACCACCGATCTTAGATGGCTCTTCCAAATATTTTGTAGAGGCAATAGAAAAAGTTGGGGTTCAGGAACAAGAGCTTCCTAGAGAATATCTTGTCATCAAAGAAGTGATGAACTACATCGACCCTTCTACAGGTTCAGAATTGACTGTAATTCCTGCTGACGATTATGAGATTACAACAATGGTAGATTTTGGAACCAAAGTATTGGGAACCCAGAATGCCAGTATGAAAAATCTTTCCGAGTTCAAAGATGAGATTGCTTCTGCTAGAACTTTCAGTTTCTTACACGAACTAGAGCAACTTTTGGATGCCAATCTTATCAAAGGTGGAGACATTAGCAATGCTATTGTCTATGTTGATAAGGAACTGACTCCGGAAACGTTGGAGAAACTTAAGGTTGCTTTCGGGAAAGACGAAGTTTCCATCCGTCCAAACGGCATTCTGGATAATTTGACCCTTAATTATACCAATGAAGCTGCTCGTCACAAATTGCTGGATGTTATTGGTGATTTGGCTTTAGTAGGAGTTAGAATCAAGGGCAGAGTTATTGCGAACAAACCGGGACACTTTGTGAACACTCAGTTTGCAAAAAAACTAAACAGACAATACAAATTGCAAAAAAGAAAAAATGTTCCTGATTTCGATTTGAAGGCTGAGCCTGTTTTCGATATCAACGGAATCATGAGATTATTACCGCACAGACCTCCGTTTTTGTTGGTAGATAAAATCTTGGAATTATCTGATACTCACGTTGTGGGACTTAAAAATGTTTCTATGAACGAACCTTTCTTTGTAGGACATTTCCCAAAAGAACCTGTAATGCCGGGTGTTTTACAGATTGAGGCTATGGCTCAAGTTGGGGGTATATTGGTTTTAGCAAACGTTCCGGATCCCGAGAATTATTCCACTTACTTTGTGAAAATGGATAACGTAAAATTCAAGAAAAAAGTAGTTCCGGGAGATCAGGTTATTTTCAAGATCGAATTAATAGAACCTATCAGAAGAGGAATTGTACATATGCAAGGCTACGGTTATGTTGGAGACAGTGTAGTTGTAGAAGCAGAACTGATGGCTCAAGTAGCAAAAACTAAAATTTAATTTATGATTCACCAGCTTACAGCAGTAGATCCACGTGCCAAGATTGGCAAAAATGTAACAATCGAACCATTTACAACAATCGGCGCAAATGTCGTAGTAGGAGCGGATACTTGGATCGGTCCTAATGTTACTATAATGGAAAATGTGAGAATAGGTAAGAATTGTAAAATTTTCCCCGGAACAGTGATTGGAGCAATACCTCAAGATCTAAAATTTGATGGAGAAGATACTCAGGTAATCATTGGAGATGGAACCACACTCAGAGAATGTGTTACTATCAACAGAGGAACCAAGGCGCTTGGTTATACAAAAGTTGGGAATAACTGTTTAATTATGGCAACTTCTCACATTGCGCATGATTGTATCGTTGGTGATAATGTAATTATTGCTAATGGATGTGGAATTGCAGGTCATGTGGAAATTGGCGATTTTGTTGTAATGGGTGGACTTTCTGCTGTTCAGCAATTTGGAAAAATAGGTAAACATGTTATGGTTTCCGGAGGTTCATTGATCAGAAAAGATATTCCGCCATATGTGAAAGTAGCTAGAGAACCAATTTCTTACGCAGGAATTAATTCTGTGGGATTAAGAAGAAGAGGTTTTAGTAATGATAAAATCTTCGAAATTCAAAAAATCTACAGAGCTATCTTTCAAATGAAAATGAATACAACTCAGGCTATCGAATTCATTGAAAAAGAAATGCTTCCAACTGTTGAGAGGGATGAGATTATCACATTCATCCAAAACTCGCCGAGAGGTATTGTAAAAGGTTATGGCTCAAATAAAGAATAATTAAAATAATATAAGTTTATATATAACTAATGGCAACAAGCAACGATATAAGAAAAGGACTTTGTATAGAGTACAGTAATGACATCTACAAAGTTATCGAGTTTCTTCACGTAAAACCAGGTAAAGGACCAGCGTTCGTAAGAACAAAATTAAAATCTGTGACCAACGGAAAAGTAATCGACAATACTTTTTCTGCCGGACACAAAATTGAAGAAGTAAAGGTGATCACAAGAAAATTCCAATATCTTTATGATGACGATAATGGATTCCACTTCATGAATAACGAAGATTTCTCTCAGCTATATCTTAACAAGGATATGATTGAGAATTCTAACTTGATGAAAGCTGGAGAAGAGGTAACAATAATCTTGAAAGAAGCGGATGAAACGCCACTTTCCGCAGAACTTCCACAATCTGTTTACTTAGAGGTTATCGAAGCTGATCCGGGTGTAAAAGGAAATACAGCAACTAATGCTCTGAAAAATGCAATCGTGGAAACAGGCGCAAGGGTAATGGTTCCTTTGTTCATCGAGCCAGGTGACAAGATCAAGATCAGTACAGAAGACGGCTCTTACTTGGAAAGAGTAAAATAAATTATAGCAGGAAGCTGGAAGCATTAAGTTTTCCAGCTTTCATTTTTTTATGGCAGCTTTTCCGCCTTCCGCTCCCAATCTTTTTTGCAGAAGACTTTAGATTCAATAGAACTTTTGTACAAGCAAAAAAGGATTTCCGCTCAAGTCGGGCTGCGTGCGATTCGTAGTTTCAAAATTTCGAACTGCAGTCTAAAATCAAATTTTTAAATTATAACATCTAGTTATGACTTTCAATCAGCCACAACACCTTAAAACAATTGCTGATATCATCAATGCAAAATATATCGGTGCAGATGACTTCCAAGTTTTTGGAACCAATGAGATCCATATGGTCCGTCCGGGAGATATCGTTTTTGTGAATCATCCAAAATATTATGATAAAGCACTTAATTCCGCAGCTACAATCATTTTAATTGATAAAGAAGTAGAATGTCCGGAAGGAAAAGCGCTTTTGGTTTCGGATGATCCATTCAGGGATTTTAATAAGATCAATACCCATTTTACAAGAATTTCAAATTTTAAGGAAGAACTTCACGATTTGGAAGTAGGCGACGGAACTTCCATTCATCCATCGGCTGTTATTGGAAATGATGTGAGGATTGGGAAAAATTGCCATATTTTCCCTAATGTTGTTATTGGCGACAGAACAATCATTGGAGATAATGTTATTATTCAATCTAATACAGTGATCGGCGGTGATGCATTCTATTATAGGAAACTAAATGGGAATTTTGATCGATTGATTTCTGTCGGAAACGTTGTCATCGAAGATAATGTAGAAATCGGAAATAGTTGTACGATTGACAGAGGTGTGACAGATTCTACCAGAATTGGTGAAGGAAGCATTCTTGATAATCAAATCCAGATTGGTCACGATACGGTTATAGGCAAAAAGTGTCTAATAGCTTCTCAAACCGGAATTGCCGGATGTTGCATTATAGAGGATGAAGTAACCATGTGGGGGCAAGTTGGTATTGCTTCGGGTCTTACAATAGAAAAAGGAACTGTTCTTTTAGCACAAGTAGGAGTAAATAGAAACCTGAAAAAAGGAACTTACTTTGGACCAATTGCAGAAGAATTCCGGGATTATCTGAGAAAAGAAGTAAAAGTCAAAAATCTGAAGTAAATCATATTTTAATTCTTCAAAAAATATCTAATTCCAAGAAAGTTTTGAATTATTATCGTTATTTTTGCGAATAACAAATGTTTATAAAATCAATAAATTATAATAAAAAATGTCAGTATTAGTAAACAAAGATTCTAAAGTTATCGTACAAGGATTTACAGGTAACGAAGGTACTTTCCACGCAGGTCAGATGATCGATTACGGAACCAACGTTGTTGGTGGTGTAACTCCGGGAAAAGGAGGAACTGAGCATCTTGGAAAGCCGGTTTTCAACTCAGTTTCAGAAGCTGTTGAGAAAGCTGGAGCTAATGTCAGTATTATTTTCGTTCCGCCGGCATTTGCTGCAGATGCTGTAATGGAAGCTGCAGAAGCAGGTATCAAAGTTATTGTATGTATCACGGAAGGTATCCCGGTTGCTGATATGGTGAAGGTTAAGGATTATATCCAGGACAGAGATGTTCGTTTGATTGGTCCAAACTGCCCTGGTATCATCACTTCTGACGAAGCTAAAATAGGAATCATGCCAGGTTTCGTTTTCAAAAAAGGAAAAGTAGGTATCGTTTCAAAATCTGGAACTTTGACTTACGAAGCTGCTGATCAGGTTGTAAAAGCTGGTTTCGGGGTTTCTACTGCTATCGGAATAGGTGGTGACCCAATTATCGGAACTACTACAAAAGAAGCTTTGGAATTGTTCATCAACGATCCTGAAACTGAAGCTGTGGTAATGATCGGAGAGATTGGAGGATCTTTGGAAGCAGAAGCTGCAAGATGGTACAAAGCTAGTGGTTCTACAAAACCAGTTGTAGGATTTATCGCTGGACAAACTGCGCCAAAAGGTAGAACAATGGGACACGCAGGTGCTATTGTAGGTGGTGCTGATGATACTGCTCAAGCAAAAATGGCTATTATGAAAGAAAACGGAATTCACGTTGTAGATTCTCCTGCTGAGATTGGGGTAACTGTGGCAAAAGTTCTTGCATAATCGTAGTATTTATTAAAATATATTTTGAGAAGCTCGAGTAGAGCTTCTCATTTTTTTTATTTAAATTTGAAACAGAAAATACTTATAAATACACTAAATATGAAAAAAATCCTTTTCGGATCTTTATTATTAATGTCATTCTTCTCTCAAGCTCAAATTGATTTTCGATCTACGGAATTTGGAGTTGTTGCTGGCGGAACCTATTCTAGAGTTAGAAATGCGCATAATCCTTCTGGTGGTAGATTTTCCATTTTAGGAGGCTTAGTTGCACAAGTGCCAATTGGTGCAACAGAACAATTTTATCTTCAGGCGGAAGCATTGTATTTTGGTGCTGGAGAATCAGGGAAAGCCAAAGATGCGAAAGGGAGCCTCGGTTATGATGCCATTTATGCCAATAATTATCTGAGTGTTCCTCTTAATTTTAAAGGTTATTTTTCTGAAGCAGAATCAGAATTTTTTGGTTTGATAGGGCCAAGATTTAATTTTTTGCTAAATCAAAAAGTGAAGAATTCTGCAAAAGAAGGTTATGAAGCCGATAGTTATGGTAAAGCTAATTCATTTAATTTTGGATTGGGTGCAGGCGTTGGTTTCAGTTACAAACGCAAATTAGAATTAGCTTTAAAATATGATATCGGTTTGTCAAATACTTATCCTGATTTAAAAAACGTTCCCGGAGAAAGCGGATATTCGGGATCTGAAAAGAAAAAATCGGAACAGGTTTTAAGCCTAGGATTAACTTATTTTTTCAAATAAAATTAAACAAAAAAGCTGGTAGAGACCTACCAGCTTTTTTGTTATTTGTTACTAATGCTTTCTTTGATTTTATTTTCGATTTCTTCTGAAAGTTCAGGATTATCTTTTAAAACGTCTTTCACAGCATCACGCCCTTGTCCGAGCTTGGTATCTTCATAGCTGAACCAAGAACCACTCTTTTTAACAACGCCAAGATCTACAGCAGTATCGAGAATTTCTCCAACTTTTGAAACACCTTCTCCATACATAATATCAAATTCTGCCATTTTGAAAGGAGGTGCAACTTTGTTTTTAACAATCTTCACCTTTACACGGCTTCCGATAGCTTCATCTCCGTTTTTGATTGGAGCACTTGCTTTTCTGATGTCAATCCTTACAGAAGCATAAAATTTAAGGGCGTTTCCACCTGTCGTAGTTTCAGGATTTCCGAACATAACTCCGATTTTTTCACGAAGTTGATTGATGAAAATTACCGTACACTTTGTTCTGTTGATTGTAGCTGTTAATTTTCTAAGAGCCTGAGACATCAATCTTGCATGAAGACCCATTTTGGAATCTCCCATTTCTCCCTCGATTTCCGCTTTTGGTGTTAGTGCGGCAACAGAGTCAATAACAACAATATCAATAGCTCCTGAACGGATTAAATTATCAGCAATTTCTAATGCTTGTTCACCATTATCTGGTTGAGAAATAATCAAATTTTCTAAGTCAATTCCCAATTTTGCAGCATAGTTTCTGTCAAAAGCGTGTTCCGCATCTATAAAAGCAGCAATTCCACCAGCTTTCTGGGCTTCTGCAATTGCATGAAGTGTAAGGGTAGTTTTACCGGAAGATTCCGGACCATAGATTTCTATGATTCTTCCTCGCGGATATCCACCGACTCCTAACGCTAGATCCAATCCCAAAGATCCGGAAGAGATAACTTCTATACTTGTGTCCACAGAGTCTTCACCCAGTGTCATTACAGTCCCTTTTCCATAGGTTTTATCTAGTTTTTCAAGCACCAGCTGTAGTGCTTTTTTCTTATCATCTGTAGTACTCATTATTTCAAAAATTATTCTCAAAAATAATCATTTTAATCTTGAAAGCCTAATTTTTTTATTCTATTGGCTTTAATTAAAAATTTAAAATAGGATTAATCTCGAAACCTCAATTGTATTCAAGTTGTAATGAATTTTCAATTAAATTTGCAATTATTTTTTGCGAATGAAACAAGTTTTATTCTTTATAAGCCTTCTGTTTTTAGTTTCTTTTACAAATGCTCAGCTACCGGGGACGGTAGATGTTACATTTAATCCAAATGATAAAGGATTTGGTTTCGGTGACGGTTCTAATGATTATGTTAAGGATATTCTGATTCAATCAGAAGGTAAAGTTATTATTGGAGGAGATTTTACAACTTACAATACCAATACTGCAAAATCTTTAGCAAGGATAAATGCGGACGGAAGTTTTGATTCAACATTTAAAATTGGTTCCGGAGCTAACTCTTATGTTGCTTCTTTTATAGCACAGCCAGATGGAAAATTGATTATCTGTGGAAGTTTTACATCTTTCAATGGGGTTGTAAAAAATAGAATTACCCGCCTTAATTCTGATGGCAGTACAGATGCGACTTTTAATATCGGGAATGGTGCAGATAATGTTATAGAATGTGTAGCTCTGCAGACCGATGGTAAAATTATAATTGGCGGACAGTTTACAAAATTCAATGATGTTAGCAGAAGGTATATCGCAAGGCTTAATACAGATGGTTCATTGGATACTACTTTTGATAGTAGTATTGGTTTCAACTCCCATGTTTATTCTATTGCAGTTCAATCTGATGGAAAAATTTTTGCAGGAGGCAACTTTACAACTTATAACTCCATAACCAAAAATTATATTGTAAAACTCAATTCTGATGCTAGTATTGATGAGTCTTTTATATCATCAGGCACCAATAATATTGTATATAAAGTTTTGATTTCTAATGAGAAAATATTCTTGGGAGGCAAATTCACCAAGTATAACAATATCACCAAAAACGGAATTGTAAAACTAAATGATGATGCAACAATAGATGAAACATTTTTAACAGGTTCCGGGGCGAATAATATTGTAAGAAATATCTTGGTGCTGAATGATAATAAAATAATGTTAGCAGGAGATTTTACGGCTTATTCAGGAGTTCCGAGAAATTATATTACCAAAATTAATGAAAATGGGTCTCTAGATACAAGTTTTACTCCGGGGAAAGCTTTTGGAAACAGTACAACCAGTTTACAACAACAATCTGACGGCAAATTGTTGATAGGAGGCAGCTTTTTATCTTTTAATAATAATACAAAACATTATATTTCCCGAATTAATCTTGATGGCAGTCTTGATAAAACTTTCAATCCGGGAAACGGTGCAGATAATATTGTAAGAGCTATCGCAGTTCAACTGGATAAAAAAATGGTAGTTGGAGGATATTTCAATAGCTATAATGATCATACGTCTAATACTATTGCAAGAATAGATTCTGAAGGTAATGTTGATGAGTCTTGGCAAACAGGCTCAGGAGCAGATAAGGTTGTGCGGGCTTTAGCTGTACAGGAGGATAGTAAGATTATTGCTGGAGGAGATTTTGAAGATTTTAACGGTATTGCTAAATCATATTTCGTAAGATTAAATTCTTTGGGAACTATTGATAATACTTTTGCAATAGGTTATGGTCCTAGTGATCCTGTAAGAGATATTCGGATACAATCAGATGGTAAGATTCTGGTTTGTGGAGATTTTTCTGTTTTTAATACCAAAACGGCTAATCATATTCTTAGATTAAATTCAGACGGAACTATCGATACAACTTTTGCGCCTGTGAGTGGTTCTAATAATGCTATATACTCTATGAAGTTGCAGTCTGATGGTAAGATTATAATCGTTGGAACGTTTACAACCTATGATGGCGTTTCTCGAAATAGAATTGCAAGGCTTAATCCAAATGGCACACTTGATACAACTTTTGCAGTTGGAACTGGTGCTAATAATACAGTCAGTAGTTTAGCAATCCAAACTGATGGTAAAATTATTTTTGGCGGAAACTTTACTACTTATAACGGAGCAGTTTCTACTAGGATTGTCAGAGTTAATTCAACAGGAAGCAGAGATACTTCGTTTGTTTCTGGTGTTGGAGCCAATGCTTCTGTGGAAAGTCTTTTGTTGCAAGAAAATGGAAAAGTTTTAATTGCGGGAAGTTTTACCAAGTACAATAATATAACCAGTAATTATATTGCAAGATTGTCTTCTACAGGTGCTTTTGATACAACCTTTAATAATTCCGGAACAGCTGCTAACAAGGCAATTTATAAATTGGTATCACAAGATAATAAGTATATTGCGATTGGTGATTTTACATCCTATAATGGATTCGGGAGAAACAGGATAACAAGAATTTTTGGTGGAGAAGAAGAACATTTGAATTCTGCAAATTTTAATAGTAATTCTAAAACTAAAATCTATCCCAATCCAACTTCTGACAAATTATTTATTTCATCTTCATTAGATTTAGTGAGATATGAAGTTTATGATTTTGCAGGACAAAAACTACTAGACAAGTTCTTTGATAGTCAAAGCAAAACGGCAGATGTCAGCCACCTTAAAAAAGGAGTTTATATTTTGAAATTAATTGATAATAATCAAAAAGCTCTAAGTTCAAAATTCATTTTAGAATAATTTTTATTAAATTAATTTTAATTCAAGCTAATAAAAAAACCTCAGAAATATTTCTGAGGTTTTTATGTTTTAATAACTTCTCTAATTACAAAGAAGCTGAGTGTACAAGCATATCTGCCAATTTGTTGGAATAACCCCACTCGTTATCGTACCAAGATACCAATTTAACGAAAGTTGGATTCAACATAATTCCAGCCTCTTTATCGAAGATAGAAGTTCTTGCATCGCTTACAAAATCCTGAGAAACCACAGCATCTTCTGTGTAACCAAGAATTCCTTTCAATTCACCTTCAGATGCAGCTTTGATAGCAGCACAGATTTCTTCGTAAGAAGTTGGTTTGTCTAATTTTACAGTTAAGTCAACTACAGAAACGTCAGCAGTTGGAACTCTGAAAGACATACCGGTCAATTTCCCGTTAAGAGAAGGGATTACTTTTCCTACTGCTTTTGCAGCACCTGTAGAAGAAGGGATGATGTTGTTAAGTGCAGATCTACCACCTCTCCAGTCTTTTGCAGATGGTCCATCTACAGTTTTCTGAGTTGCGGTAGTTGCGTGTACAGTTGTCATAAGACCTTCGGCAATACCAAAGTTATCGTGGATAACTTTTGCTAATGGCGCAAGACAGTTTGTTGTACAAGATGCATTTGAGAAAATTTTGATATCGTCAGTCAGTTCTTTGTGGTTTACACCCATTACGAACATTGGCGTATCATCTTTTGAAGGCGCAGAAAGAATCACTTTCTTAGCACCAGCGTTGATGTGAGCCTGAGCTGAATCTTTTGAAAGGAATAATCCCGTAGATTCTACGATATATTCTGCTCCAACTTCATTCCATTTTAGGTTATTAGGATCTTTCTCAGCAGTTACACGGATTGTTTTTCCGTTTACGACAAGGTTGTTTCCCTGTACTGATACTTCTCCTTTGAACGCCCCGTGAACCGAATCGTATTTTAGCATATAAGCCATGTATTCAGCATCGATAAGGTCATTGATACCTACAACTTCGATGTTTGATCTTTCAGTCATTGCTCTGAATACTAAACGTCCGATTCTCCCGAATCCGTTGATTCCTACTTTAATTGTTGACATATTAAATAAAATTAAGGTTTTGTTTTGATATTTATTTTTTATTGAAATAATTACATTGCCAAGATCTCAGCGATCTGAAGCAGGTCTTTATCTATTTCGTTATGTTTTTTGATAGCTTCTTCTATCGGTGTATATGTGATTTTATTTGACTGCATTCCAACCATCACTTTGTTTTTGCCCTCCATAAGTCCGATAACAGCTCCATATCCAAGGTGGCTTGCCAAAACTCTGTCTGCACAGCTTGGAGAGCCTCCTCTTTGGATGTGCCCAAGAATCGTTACTCTGATATCATAATTAGGGAATTTTTCTTTTGTAGCTTTTGCAAGGTCATAAATATTTCCTAGTTCTTCGCCTTCTGCAACTACGACGATACTTGATGATTTTCCAACTTTTTCAGCTGTAGTGAAGGTGTCAAAAAGGTCATCAAGACTATCTTTTCTTTCCGGAATCAGGATGTCAAGAGCCCCTGTTGCAATTCCACTATTCAGTGCAATGAAACCAGCATCTCTTCCCATCACTTCTACAAAGAAAACACGGTTGTGAGAGGTTGCTGTATCACGTATTTTATCGATGGCATCCATTGCTGTGTTAAGTGCTGTGTCATAACCAATGGTTTTGTCAGTGCCAAAAATATCATTGTCTATAGTTCCTGGAACACCAATAACTTTGATTCCAAACTCTTCATTGAAGACTTTTGCACCGGTAAAACTTCCGTCCCCACCAATACACACCAAAGCATCAATACCTAATTTCTGGCATTGTTCGAAAGCTTTTTTTCTCCCTTCCGGAGTCATGAATTCTTTGGATCTGGCAGACTTCAGAATAGTTCCACCTTGATTGATTATATTTTTCACGGAACGAGGTCCCATTTTTATCACATCACCAGCAATTAGCCCATTGTATCCTTCTCTGATCCCATAGCACTCTATATTGTAGTGATTTGCTGTTCTTACAACTGCTCTAAGTGCGGCGTTCATTCCAGGCGCATCGCCTCCGGAAGTCAGAACCGCAATAGATTTAATGTTGTTTTCTGACATATTTTTAATTTTTTTCTAAGCAAATTTACGAAATATCAATCACATTTTAGACCTTGTTTTAGTAATATGGGATAAATTATATCATATGGTAATAGAGAAGAGTTATTTGCAAATATGACAAATGTCTGATTTAATTTTTTTTCGGATTTTACAAGATTTATTATATTTACAAACAATACAATATAAAAATTTTAAACTGATAAATATATTATGAAAGTAACTGTAGTAGGAGCCGGAGCTGTTGGTGCTTCTTGTGCTGAATATATTGCGATGAAAAATTTCGCATCTGAAGTGGTTTTGGTTGACATCAAGGAAGGTTTTGCCGAAGGTAAAGCAATGGACCTGATGCAGACAGCTTCTCTTAATGGTTTTGATACAAAGATTACCGGAACTACAGGAGATTATAGTAAAACTGCTGGTTCTCACGTTGCTGTCATTACTTCCGGAATTCCTAGAAAACCAGGAATGACAAGAGAGGAATTAATTGGCATCAATGCCGGAATCGTAAAAGATGTAACAGCAAATCTTGTTAAAAATTCTCCGAATGTAATCATCATCGTTGTTTCTAACCCGATGGATACAATGGCATATCTGGTTCACAAAACATCTGGCCTTCCAAAAGAAAGAATCATCGGAATGGGAGGAGCACTGGATTCAGCAAGGTTCAAATACAGATTGGCTGAAGCTTTGGGAGCACCAATTTCGGATGTTGACGGAATGGTAATCGCAGCACACTCCGATACGGGAATGTTACCACTTTATAGCAAAGCAACCAGAAATGGAGTGCCAGTTTCAGAATTTTTGAATGATGATAAAAAAGCTTACGTTATCGAAGAAACTAAAGTTGGAGGAGCTACGTTAACAAAATTATTAGGAACTTCGGCTTGGTATGCGCCGGGAGCAGCCGTTTCTGTAATGGTTCAAGCGATTGCTTGTGACCAGAAAAAAATGATTCCTTGTTCTTTGATGTTAGACGGAGAATATGGGGAAAGTGATATTTGTCTTGGAGTGCCTGCCATTATCGGAAAAAATGGTGTTGAGAAAATTGTAGATATTTCTTTGACCGATGAGGAAAAAGCAAAATTTGCTGAAGCTGCAAAAGCAGTGAGAGATGTGAACGGAGATCTTAAGTTTTAATTTAAGCTTTGAATATAAATCGGAACGCGCTGTGAAGCGCGTTTTTTTATGTATTGAATTAATAAAATTGTAATAAATGGTAATTTGTATTGCATAGTTCTAAAGATATTATTAATTTTATAAAAAAATAGTTATGAAGGCAATCAATTTTTTATTACTGTTATTATTCTTACAGGTAGAAGCACAGACTCATAGATTTATTTATAAAGTGGACGTCAAGAAAGATTCAACAGAAAATATCATAACAAGTGATTATTTTCATTTGGATATCAATCCGGATATGGTCTTATATTATGGTAGAGATTTTTTTATTTCAGATTCTATAAAAAATCTCAATCTTCCCAATGGCTTTCCTGCTCCTAAACTTAATGACTTTTTTGTTCATAACTTGAATAGTAAAGTTTATGATGGATATGAATTCCTTGGTTGGGATATTATAAAACGGGACTCTGAGCCTATGCAGGTTTGGAAACTGTTGCCCGATAATAAAGTATTTCAAAACTATGTTCTCCAGAAAGCAACGACAACATTTGGTGGTAGAAACTGGATAGCTTGGTTTACCAATGGAATTCCCTTTCAGGAAGGACCTCACAAATTCCACGGCTTGCCAGGTTTAATTGTAGAATTATCAGATGACGGGAATAATTTCAGTTTCAAATTAGTAAAATCTGAAAATTATATTACTACAAATGAAATTACTCTATTAAAAAGAATGTTCAAAAAAAACCTTTACCTGGATGACGAAAGGTATAAAAAGTATAAACTTGCCCATTATGAAGATCCATTTGCCTACTTGAAGAATGGAAGAGTAGACTGGTCTCAGACAGAGGAAATTCTCCTGGATAATGGATCTAAGCTGACAAAAGAAAATTTAAGGTCTTCAACCGAGATCCAAAGAAAATTAATTAAGAAATATAATAATCCTGTTGAACTTGATAAGGTAATTAATTATCCAAACTAATAAGCAATTTTAATACAGTTATTTTATGATTAAAAGCCTTCATTCGTCAATTCCATATTGACCATTGCACCGGTAAGATTACCGCTATGGACTGCGTTGGCAACGGAACGCATCACGCAAGAATTATCTCCGCAAGCATAAACTCCTGGAACAGTTGTATTTTGTTTATTATCGATTTTGATATGACCATGTTCTGTGAATTCACAACCCAATGAGCCGGGAATATCAGAATGTTGTTTGAAATGAAAGGCACCATACACCGCATCAAAGTTCAATTTTTCGCCATCAGATAAAATCAAACTTTCTATATATCCATTCTGATGCTGGATTTCATCAATTTCTGTTTCGATGATGTTGATGTTGTTTTGTTTCAGTTTTTGAATTTGTTCTTCAGTAAAATCAGCTTTTCCTCTGGTTAAAATGGTCAAATCATTGGTCAGATTGTTAACTAAAGATGCAATATGAAAACCACGTTCGCTATTCGCAATGATGCCGGTTTTCTTGGTCCTGAATTCATAGCCGTGGCAATAGGGGCAATGGATTAAAGAAATTCCCCAACAATCCCAAAAGCCTTTGATATTGGGAACATCATCTACAATTCCCGTTGCAAAAATGAGTTTCCTGGCTTCGAATCTTTCGCCTCGTTTGGTCGTGATTTCAAATCCATGTTCCGTTTTTCTTCCTTCTGTTGCAAGCCCGTCATAAAATTCTACAGTATCGTATTTTTTAACTTGCTCTCTTGCAATGGTCGAGATTTCTTTTGGCGTTTTACCATCCTGAGTCAGAAAGTTATGAGAATATGGCGTCTGGATATTACAAGGTTTTCCACTATCAATAACCAAAATTTTTCTAAGCGACCTTCCCAAAGACATCGCAGCAGAAAGGCCCGCATAGCTTCCGCCAATTATGATAACATCAAATGAATCTTGTTGTTTCATGTTTTAAATTTGTCCAAAAGTTCCAATTGTCCTGCCAAAACGACAATTTGTAATTTAAGTTTTGATTAATTCTTCTTTTTGTTTTTTCTTATATAGAATCTGCAAGATTTGCGAAATCAGCGAGAATCAAAATATAATAATATTAATCATTCATACCTTTTCCATCCAGGATATTGGGGATAGATTTTTCGATTCTGGATTCCCTGGTTTTGGATTGTTTTGGTGCAGAAAAGTGAAAGAGATAAGCGCGTTGTCTTCCCGGAGTTAAAGATTCAAAAGCTGATTTCAGCTCACGATTTTCATCAAGTTTGATTTGAAATTCTTCAGGAATTGGCGTTGCTTCTTTTTTGATTTGTACTTTTTCGCCACGTTCTTCGATTTCAATGGCTTCGAAAATATAATCCTTGATAATTGATTTTTTGTCCAAAATATCCTGAACATTCTCAAATCGCATTTGTCTTCCGACTTGCGTATTTTCTCCCATTTTTACAAGAAGGTGTTTGGAATCTTTCATAATTCCACCTTTGAAAAACAAAAGTGCAAAATATTCTTTGAAGCCTTGGATAATCACAATATTCTTACCTTGAAAAGAATAACACGGTTTTCCCCATTTAAAATCTTCTGTCAACTGACAATCTATAATAATGGTTCTCAATGCATTCATCTCGTCTTTCCATTGTTTGGACTGATTGATATGCTCATCAACTTTTGGATTCATTGTAAGTTTATATTTTTCCAAATTTAATTAAAATTCGATTTTGTCCGGAAAAATTGATTTTTCGATGTAACAATTATACTACTTCTGTTGTCTTATAAGCAACACAGTAACAATGAAGTCAGCATTGTCCTTATTAGGATTATTATCTATTACATTTACATTAGCTCAAACCCAAGACACTCTTAAGTCCAAAGAAATAGAATCGGTAACGGTTATCGCTAAAAAACCGACTGTCCAAAGTAAAGCCGACAGAACAGTTTTCAATGTGGAAAACAGCTCTATCCTGGCAGGAAATACAACTTGGGATATCGTGAGAATGACGCCTTTGGTAAGCATCGATAACAATGATAATGTAAAAGCGGAAGGGGAATCGGTAACGGTTTATATCAACGACAGAAAATCGGTTTTTACAGGAAAGGAACTGAAGGAATATCTCAAAACCATTCCTGCGGACAATCTGATGAAAATAGAAGTCATTACAAGTCCGTCTTCTCGTTATGAAGCGACGGGAGCAGTTATTAATATTGTTCTGAAAAAACGCGATGATGAAGGTATGAAAGGAAGCGTTTCTTTGACTAATACTCAGAATACGAAGAACAACCAATACGGAAGTTTGAACCTTAATTATCATAAGAAAAATTTCACTCAGACTTTCACGGGAAGTTATAGTGATAATACCTTCATTACCAGAAATTCTAACGAGTTTTCTTATTATGCCAATAAAAACCGGGAATTAATTAATTCCAAAAGTACTTATATCAACAAAAATCCATCTTTTTCTTCCAGTTCGGAATATGAACTGAATGATAAAAACAATATCGGTCTGGTGATGGAATATTTCAGAGGTGATAATAACTCTGGGACGGACTCATTCATAAGGTCGTACGATGATAATAACTTTAAGAAAATTGATTACCAAAAATTGTCGGGTTCTAACCTTAATAATACCTTGGGAACCAATTTTTTCTACAAGTATTATGATAAGGAAAAGAATAAGATTCTAGACATTAACCTTGGAGTTAATTACGAAACAAGCGATGGCTCTACAGAAAGGGCTTTAAAAAGTACTACATTTTCACCGGCGAATATTGATGAATGGAATAATATTTCAGCTACTGAACAGACTTTGATTAATTCTGATACTCAAAACAGAAATTATTATGTGAAAGTAGATTTCACGACGCCATTGGGAAAAGGTGGAACTTTGGAAGTCGGCGGAAAAGCAGATTTTAATAATAACGTTATTCCGAACGCTTATCTGGACTTGATGGATGGAACCAAAAATGCCAACAGCGATTTCCATTACACAGACAACATCAATTCACTCTATTTCAATTACAGCAAAACATTTTTTGAAAAATTGGAAACCAGAGTTGGTCTGCGTTATGAACACATCGATTTCAAAATCAGAGAAAATGTAGGGAATCAAGGAAGAAAAGATTCTTATGGTACGTTTTTGCCGAATCTATTGGTTAAGTATTCTTTCAATACCAATTATGATTTGAGTTTGACTTACAATCATAACCTTTGGAGACCTTGGTTCTCGGAATTCAATCCTTTTGAGATACCTAGTAATAACGGAATCTATTACCGTGGGAATATGGAACTTCTCCCAAACCCAAGCGATAGAGTAGTGCTGAAATTTGGTTTATTCAAAAAGTATTTTATCTCGGCTAGATATATGTTTACCGACCAGGATTACTGGACTAATTATAAAGAAGAAGATGGGAAAATGATTTCTTTTCCGGATAATTTCAAAGGAAAAGTAGAGAAGTTCTATTTGTTTGCCAACACCAATCAAAACTTCCTGAAAAACAAATTGAATGTCAACTTCGGACTTGGATGGTATTACATTGATAACAGCGATTTCAATATCAGAAACGGGTTAAGCCGTGATAACAATTACATCAGTTATGTTGGTGGCTCCACCAATCTTTCTTACACCAATTTGTTTAATAAGAATATTAATATCAGTGGATGGTTCAGTGTTGATAATCAGAATTACGGAAACTCAGTTGCAAATAAGTACAACTTTTTTCACAATATTTCTGTGACCAAGATTTTCCCGAATTCTCAAATCGAAACCAGCTTACAGCTGATGAATATCTTCAAGCGACCAAGTATGAACACGACAACTTACAGCCAGATCGGTACTGTGAAAAATTATAACAAATGGGATTGGTACGGATTCTCGCTCACATTCGTGAAACGTTTCGGAAACCAAAAAGTAAAAGAAAATACTAAAACCGATGTCGAGAAAAATTCCGGCGGAGGAAAATAGAATTGTTAATTTTTATATCAAAGAGAACGGGCTTTTGTCCGTTCTTTTTTGTTTATTGTAATCGTACTTTAGAACTGCTCGGATGATTATATTAATTCATCAAGATAACTTTATCAATTCATCAAGGTAATTTGATTGATTTATCAAGGTGAATTAATAAGGTCTTTCTATCTGAGTTAAATATTCAAATAAGTTTAATGAGATTTCACATCCCAAAACTTTTGAAAGCCTTAAATTTGGGCTCAACAAAAAGTTTTAAAATGTTAAAGAAATTTACGATTGCAACAGTTGCTTTTCTGTCTGTAATCACCCTCAATGCACAGAAGAAAAATAGTACAGAACTACAAAGACCAAAGCTGGTAGTTGGTTTGGTTATAGACCAGATGAGATGGGATTATCTTTACCGCTATTATAACAAATTCGGGAACGATGGTTTCAAGAGACTTTTGAATACCGGATATTCTCTTAATAATGTTCATATTCCTTATGTTCCTACCGTAACGGCGCTTGGACATACTTCCATTTATACGGGTTCCGTTCCTGCGATTCACGGGATTGCCGGAAATGATTGGACAGACAAAGAAACAGGCAAAAATGTTTATTGTACAACCGACGAAAGTGTAAAACCTGTCGGAACAACTAATGCAAAGGTTGGAAGTCATTCACCAAAAAATCTTTGGTCAACAACCGTAACAGACGAATTGAGATTAGCAACCAATTTTCAAGGGAAAGTAATAGGCGTTTCATTGAAAGATAGAGCTTCTATTTTACCTGCCGGTCATACACCAACCGGTGCTTTTTGGTTTGATGATTCCACTGGAAATTTCATTACGAGTACTTACTATATGAATGACCTTCCGGAATGGATTAAAACTTTCAATTCTCAGAATCTTCCGGATAAATTGGTTGCGAATGGTTGGAATACCTTGTTGCCAATCAATCAATATACAGAAAGTTCCCCGGACAATTCGGCTTGGGAAGGACTTCTGGGAAGTGCAAAAACACCTACATTTCCTTACAGTAATTTATTGGCAGATTATCAATTACGAAAAGATAATATCCGCTATACACCTTTCGGAAATACTTTGACTTTGAAGCTTGCTGAAGCATCTATAGAAGGAGAAAATTTGGGAGGAGACGACATCACGGATATTTTGGCTATTAATATGGCTTCAACAGATTATGCAGGACATAAATTTGGACCAAATTCCATCGAGGTTGAAGATGTTTATCTCAGACTTGACCAAGATTTAGCTGAGTTTTTCAAATATCTTGACAACAAAGTTGGTAAAGGACAATATACGGTTTTCCTTTCTGCGGACCACGGTGGCGCGCATTCTGTGGGGTTTTTACAAGAACATAAGATTGCTACAGGTTTCTTTGGTGAAGGAATGGATAAAAATATCACTGCAAAATTGAAGGAGAAATTCGGAGTTGATAAACTGATTAATGGCGTTGATAATTACCAAATCTATTTTGACAGAAAGCTGATTGCGGATAATAAACTTAATCTGGAAGATATAAAAACTTTTACGATTCAGGAATTAGAAAAGGACCCTACAGTTTTATATGCTGTCTCTACAACCAAAGTTCAGGAAGCCACAATTCCGGAACCAATAAAGCAAAGAATCATCAATGGAATCAATAGAGAAAGAAGTGGAGATATTCAATTGATTTCTCACGATTCTATGCTTCCGACTTACGCTAAGAAAGGAACAACTCATAGTGTTTGGAATTCTTATGATGCTCACGTACCGTTGATTTTTATGGGATGGGGAATCAATCACGGAGAAAGTAACAAACCTTATTTTATGACAGATATTGCACCAACTGTTTCAGCTTTGCTGCATATCCAGTTTCCAAGTGGTAATGTAGGAAATCCTATTACAGAAGTGATTGGAAGATAATTCTAAATATAATAATTTAACCACATAGGCACATAGAAGTTAATTGTCTTTAAGTTAAAATAGAATTAAAGCTATTTTTCCTTCAATATATAAAAAACTATGTTTCTATGTGGTTTATAAATTTAAGTCGCAAATGTTTTCAATAAGAACTTTGCGACTTTTTTATTTTCAAGATTAATTCTATCACGCCTTTACGACAAAACAATTCGTATTTTTGAACAATGGTTTTGAAAGAAAAAGACATCTTCGATTTGCTGAATGAAAAAGCAGAATTATACAATTCTCCAGATTTTATTACTGACGACCCGATTCAGATTCCACATCGTTTTTCTTTGAAACAGGATATTGAGATTGCCGGATTTTTGTCTGCAAGTATCGCTTGGGGAAATAGAAAATCGATTATCAATGATGCCAACAAAATGATGGAATTGATGGGAAATTCGCCGTATGATTTTGTAATGAATTTTACAGATTCTGATTTAGCAAAAATTCCACAAAAAGCAATTCACAGAACTTTCAATCACGAAGATTTTATTTTCTTTCTAAAGAATTTTCGCCGAATTTACACTCAGTTTGAAAGTCTGGAAGATGCATTTCTAATCAATGAAAACGAAATCAATTTTTCTCATTCGATTGAGCGTTTCAGAAATCATTTCATTGCCGAAAAACATCGTGGACAAAAACACGTGAGTTCGCCTTATAAAAATTCGGCTTCCAAAAGATTGATTATGTTTCTGCGTTGGATGGTTCGTAAAGATAAAAAAGGCGTTGATTTTGGAATTTGGGAAAAGATGGACCCAAAGTTTTTATCTGTTCCGTTGGATGTTCATACCGCCAATATTTCCAGAAAATTAGGAATCTTAACTAGAAAACAAAACGATTGGAAAGCTGTGGAAGAATTGGATTTGATTCTTAGAAAATATAATTCTAATGACCCAGCAGTTTATGATTTTGCTTTGTTTGGATTGGGTGTTTCTAAGGAATTTGAATAGGGTTTTACCACAAAGACACAGAGGATACACAAAGCGCACAAGTATATAATTTGTGAACCTTGTGAAAAAACTTTGTGTCTTTGTGGTTTTAAAAACTACTTCAAAATATCATTAATCTTAGGATAGTCCGATATTTTTCGGAATTCAAAACGGTTGCTGTTCTGCAAACCGGAAATGAACAAATCCAATTCCCGAACCGAATCATCATCCTGAAGATATTGGTCGTGAGTCAGGAAAACCAAATGCCGGGAAGTCTTCTCCAAATCGTTGAAAAAAATACTGTCAATTCGTTTTGCCATATCTCTGTGAGAACCTTTCAGTTTCATTTTGCTGTCAGGTTTCCATTCAAGGTCCCAACCGACTAAAACATAACCAGCTCTTTGAAGCTCATCTGCAGTTGCTTTTGATGTTTTAATGTCAGTATTATTGATGTTCGATGTTCTCCAGATATTTCGCCCGGGTGTTCTTGCATATTTGTTTTTGAATTTCAAACTGTCTTTTGCCCTGTCAAAATCGTGAATGACTTTTTCAGGATTCTTATAAAATTCCGAATATCGGTTTAAGGCATGAGAATAACTGTGATTAGCCAATTCTACTAACTTATGATTTTCTAATTCTTTCAAGTTTTTTGCCTGCGTTTTGCTGTCGTAAGCATGTTTTCCCACAAGAAAAGAAGTGACAGGAATTTGATATTTGTTTACAATTTTCAATAGATTCTGAGTTCCTTTATTTGGTCCATCATCGAAGGTTAGATAGATATAACGTTTATTGGGGTCGTCAGGGACATCGGGTTTTGCTGAAATGACTTTTGCTGGATTGGTGACGACTGTTTCTATGTTTTGTTTTGAATCCGCCACCTGCTCTGATTTTTTGTTACAGGAATTCAAAAAAAATACTGCGTTAACGATTAAAGCAGCAGTCCCAAGAAAAACCAAATGATTTGATTTTTCAGCAAAAGTTTTTTTCATTGGAAATAAAAAGATTTTAAATTGTTAATAAATGTTAATTAAGTTAAATTTTAGAATCAAATTTGATGCCGGATATTGTTGATTTTCAAAATTCTATAAAATATTTTATTGTTGATTATCAGTTATTTATGTTATTTTTATGTTTTTGTTTTATTAGAAAATTATTATGTTAAATTTAAATGATGAATTGCTCGCAGCCAGACTTGAGCAGACTCTTCGGGAGCCTCTGAGTGACAAATTGAGAGCTCTTCGACAAGCTCAGGATAAATTACTGGCGGATTAAGCTGCCCAAACCTTTAGGTTCGACGAAGTCAAATAATCACAATTATAGATTTTATTGATGTACATCAATGGGATGACAAGATTTAAGGTCTTATTTTTGCTGCAAGAAAACAATATTAATTTAAAATATTATTTATGAAAAAATTAACAGTATTAGCATTCGTAGGAGCAGCTTTGTTGTTCACAGCTTGTAACGACAAAAAAGAAACAGTAAAAGATGCACAAGAAGTTGCAGCAAAAACTGGTGAAGCCTACAACGTAGATTTGGCTGCTTCTAAAGTAGATTGGAAAGCGTTCCACAAAGGTGGATTTGCGCCAAGATGGGGTACTCTTAACTTGAAGTCTGGTGAAATTACGGTTGAAAATGATGCGGTGACTTCCGGAGATTTTGTAATTGATATGACGACTTTGAAAGTTGACCCTGCTTCTGTAACAGAGGCTGACAAAAAACCAGCTGACCTAGAAGCACACCTTAAAAATGCTGATTTCTTTGATGTTGAGAAACAACCAACTTCTGATTTCAAAATCACTTCTGTAGCTGATTTGGCCGGAGAACTTCCAAAAGATGCGGTTGCCGGTGCTAACAAAACTGTAAGCGGAAACTTGACTCTATTAGGAAAAACGCTTAACGTTTCTTTCCCTGCGAAAGTAACTGTTGCTGAAGGTAAAGCTAGCTTAGAAGCTAAATTTACTGTGAACAGAGCAGATTGGGGAATCAAATTCGGGACTGATGAAACTGACCCGGCTGAATGGATGATTAGCAAAGACATTGAGATTGGTATCAATGTGACTGCTTCTAAATAATAAAATCTGAAAATGAAAAGAAGGACTGTTTCGTAAGAAATGGTCCTTTTTTGTTTGTAAAACGCTCGTTATTAAAAGTAAATTTTGTTTTCAATCGTCTTTATAATAAATCTTGAGACAAAATGCAGACAATACTTGGAGCTAATGGTCAGATTGCCGAAGAACTGGCGAGAGAATTACACAGAAATTATACGACAGATATCAGGCTTGTGAGCAGAAATCCTAAAAAAGTAAATGATGCTGATGAATTGTTTTCTGCAAATCTATTAGACGGGGAAGCAACGGATAATGCTGTAAAGGGAAGCCATATTGTTTACCTTACAGTTGGTTTGCCAATGGATTCTAAAATCTGGGAAGAGCAGTTTATGATAATAATGTATAATGTCATCAGAGCCTGCAAAAATCACAAATGCAAATTGGTATTCTTTGATAATACATACATGTATCCCAAAACGAGCGAGCCGCAAACGGAAGAAACTCCTTTTTTGCCGGTTGGTACAAAGTCAGAAGTGAGAGCAGAAATTGCCGGAATGCTTTTGGACGAAATAAAGAAAAATACTATTGAAGCATTAATTTGCAGAGCCCCGGAATTTTATGGACCCGGGAAAACTCAAAGTATCACCAATTCTTTAATATTTGATAACATACAGAAAAATAAAAAGTTTAAAGTTCCTTTAAAAGACAAAACATTGAGAAGCCTCATTTGGACTCCGGATGCAAGTCGGGCGATGGCTTTGTTGGGAAATACACCCGACGCTTACGGGCAGACCTGGCATTTGCCTTGTGATGATAACAGGCTAACTTATAAAGAATTCATCAATTTAATTTCTATAATTTATCAGAAAAAATTAGATTATTCTATCATTAGAAAGTGGTTGTTCCGGGTAGGAGGATTGTTCAGTAAGCGTATGAAAGAGCTTCAGGAGCTGTTGCCACGCTATGAGGTTGATAATATTTTTGTCTCAGATAAATTCCAAAAGAAGTTTCCGGATTTCCGGATTACAACTTTCGAAGAAGGAATCACCCGGATTATGGAAGAACAAAATAGCTTAAAGTAATGAAAGAACCGACTCTTTAGAAGCCGGTTCAGTAGATAAAAACATCTCATTTTTTTAGTTAGACAACAACAAAAAAGGACAGCCGACAATGCTATCCTTTAAATTTTTATATTAAATTTAATTGAGTAATTCCTATTGGGTCAAAAGCAAATTTTGTAATCATTTCCTAAATCTCTATTGTAAATTTAGAAAGAAAAACAATACGAAATGTAAACTGAATGTTAAAATTTCATACTTATCCACATTTTTTTGTGGATAACTCATAATCAAGCTCTTTTTGCGAGAATGTAAAATAATTTGATATTTTTGCTCCATTACAATCTCTTTATAAAATATTACAATCTGTCAGGCTATAAAAAAGTCTGAGATATGAGGAATCAAATCCACTGATTCCCCTAATTTCTATTTTCTAATAACAATAAAGAGAACATTATGAAACTACATAAAATTGCCGTGATTGGCGGAACAGGAAAAGCGGGAAGCTTTCTTGTAAAGAAACTTATTGAAAAAGGTTACCAAATCAAATTACTATTAAGAAATCCTGAAAATTTTTCTAACCAAAATCCTTTAATCGAAATTATAAAAGGCGATGCAAGAGATTATGATTCAGTTAATGAATTAATAAAAACTTGCGATGTTGTAATCAGTACAATTGGTCAGCCTAAAGCAGAAAAATCGATATTTTCTGATTCAACGAGAAATGTTATCCTATCTATGAATTCTAGTGAAATCAAAAGATATATCGTGATAACAGGTCTTAATGTCAACACACCGTTTGACAACAAGAATGAAAAAGTGAAAATGGCAACTGAATGGATGTATCAGAATTATCCTGAAACAACTTTGGATAAACAAAAAGAATATGAACTTCTGACAGAAAGTAATCTGGATTGGACTTTGATAAGATTACCTTTGATAATTCAAACTGATGAAAGTTTTGAAACTGAAACCAATTTGTATGATTGCATTGGAGAAAGTGTTAGTGCAAGTGATTTGTCTGTATTCTTGATTTCTCAGATTGACTATGAAACTTATTTTAAGAAAAGTCCATTTTTTTATAATATCTAAAAGAAAGAGAGTCATTTCGACTCTCTTTCTTTTATTTTAACTTCTCCGCAATATACTTTGCTGTAAAAGACTTTTTCTCCTTCACCAAATCTTCCGGTGTTCCTGTGAAAACAATTTCGCCACCGTATTTCCCAGCATTGGGACCTACATCAATGATATGGTCGGCACACTTAATAATATCCGGCTGATGCTCAATTACCACAACCGAATGTCCCAATTCTATCAATGCCTGAAGCGATGTCAGTAATTTCTTGATATCGTGGAAATGCAGACCTGTTGAAGGTTCATCAAATACAAATAACGTTTTGTCCGTTGTCACACCTTTTACAAGAAACGATGCCAGCTTCACTCTCTGCGCTTCACCACCGGAAAGAGTAGAAGAGGACTGACCTAATTGCAGATAACCCAAACCGACATCCTGCAAAGGTTTTAGCTTGGTCGCGATTTTTTCTTCGTGGTTTTCCTTGAAGAACTCCAACGCTTCGTCAACCGTCATATGAAGAATGTCGGAAATATTTTTCTCGTCGTATTTGATTTCGAGGATTTCTTTTTTGAAACGTGTTCCGTGGCAATGTTCACACTCCAGCTCGATGTCTGCCATAAACTGCATCGAAACGGTAATCACACCGTCACCTTTACATTCGTCACATCGTCCGCCGTCTACATTGAAAGAGAAATGCTTTGGTTTCAGACCCTGGACTTTGGCTGATTTTTGTTTAGCGAAAAGGTCTCGGATATCATCATAAGCTTTCAGATAGGTTACGGGGTTGGAGCGGGACGATTTTCCGATAGGATTCTGGTCAATCAATTCGATATTCTGAATCAGTTTTTTTGGAAATTCCACCGAGTCATAATCCGCTTTTTTTCCGCCCATTCCCAGCTGGATCTGAATCGCATTTGTCATCACTTCCTTCATCAGAGTCGATTTCCCACTTCCGGAAACCCCTGTGATAACGGTCAGACATTCCAAAGGAACATTGACATCAATATTCTTCAGGTTATTTTGGCGAGCACCTTTTATCTCAATAAATTCTTTTGTTTTTCTTCGTTTTGCAGGAACTTCGATTTCCAGTTCGCCGTTGAGGTATTTTGCGGTCAGGGTATCCGCTTTCAGCATCTCTTTATAATCGCCGCTGAAAACCAAATCACCACCAAGATAACCCGCTTCCGGGCCAATGTCGATAATATAATCTGCTTCCCGCATCACATCTTCATCGTGTTCTACAACGATTACAGTATTTCCAAGGTCTCGAAGTTGTTTTAAAACGCCAATCAGATTTTCCGTATCCCGGGAATGCAGACCGATGCTTGGCTCATCCAAAATATAAATAGAGCCAACCAGGGAACTTCCCAAACTTGTCGCCAGATTAATTCTCTGACTTTCCCCGCCGGAAAGCGTGTTCGAAGTTCGGTTGAGTGTCAGATAACCAAGACCAACTTTCGTCAGGAATTCTAATCTCGTTTCTATTTCGTAAGTCAGACGCTTGGCGATTTCTTTATCGTGGTCGTTAAGTTTAAAGCTTTTTATTAAAGGAAGCAATTCGTCCAAAGGCAATTCAATTAACGATTGGATATTATGTCCGTCAATTTTCACCCAGCTTGTTTCTTCACGCAATCGCAAACCTTCGCAAGTTGGGCACACCGTTTTTCCACGATAGCGCGAAAGCATTACCCTGTATTGGATTTTGTAAAGATTCTCTTCCAGCATTTTGAAGAAATTATCAATGCTTGGAAAACTTCTGGTTTTATCACCTTTCCAAAGGAATTGTTTCTGCTCTTTGGTCAACTGATGATAAGGCTTGTGGATCGGAAAATCTTTAGCTTTTTTGATGAATTCCTTCTTCCATTCGCTCATACTTTCGCCCTTCCAGGATGCTACAGCGTCTTCATAAACCGAAAGGTTTTTGTTTGGAATCACTAGGTCTTCATCAATTCCAATCACTTTTCCGTAACCTTCGCAAGTCGGACAAGCGCCGTAAGGATTATTGAAACTGAAATAATGAACATTCGGTTCATTGAAAACAATTCCGTCTAACTCAAATTTATTAGAAAATTCACGGATTTTTCCTGTGTCTGTATTTTTAAGTGAGCAATAACCGTGACCTTCATAGAATGCCATTTGGATAGAATCCGCTAATCTTTGTAAGAAATTCTCATCTTCCTCATAGCTGAATCTGTCAATCACGAGATTAATTGTCATATCTTTTTCCGGCGTGAATCCGAAGCTTTCCAAATCCTCGATTCCTGCAAGATTTCCATTAACTTCCAGTCTTGTGAATCCGGAAACCTTAAGGGTTTTCAGTAATTCAGCAAAAGTTTTAACTTCGAATGTTAAAGGCGTCAAGAGTAAAAATGTCGAATCTTTTTTAGAATTCTTAATAAAATCGATAACATCTGTTACGCTGTCTTTTTTGACTTCTTCTCCTGAAACTGGCGAAAAAGTTCTTCCAACTCTGGCGTAGAATAATTTAAGATAATCATAAATCTCCGTAGAAGTTCCAACCGTAGAACGCGGATTGGACGAAATTACCTTTTGCTGAATTGCAATAGAAGGCGCCAAACCTTTAATATCATCGATTTTTGGTTTTTCCAGTTTTCCCAAAAACTGACGTGCATAGGAACTCAAACTTTCCACATATCTTCTCTGTCCTTCGGCATAAATCGTGTCAAAAGCGAGTGACGATTTACCACTTCCGGAGACACCTGTGATGACGATCAGTTTGTTCTTTGGAATTAGAACATCGATGTTTTTCAGGTTGTTAAGATGTGCGTTTTTAACGAAAATATATTTTTTGATATCGATTTCAGAAGCTGTAGCCATAGTAAAAATAAGACCAACAAATTTACGAAAAAATAATAAGTAATCACGACACCATTTCAGAGTAAATCATCACAATAATATCATAAAATCCAATCGGTTTTTTCAAGTTCCGTAGGAACGTTCTGTTAATAGAAACGATAAGTTTTTTGAAGACAAGCTCCGATGGAGATAGAATGGTTGTTCGTTGATTTTTTCTATTAATAGGTCATCCCTCTGGGATTTGATATGCTTAAATTATTATATAAAATTGGCTAAATGAATTAGGCTAATCTCTATATTTGCGCCCGATTATCTGAAAGGAAATTATATAATATGAAGAAAATATTCACGGCTCTGTCTATTGTGGTTTTATCAGTCCGCAGTTTTGCGCAGAACAAGGAAAAAGAAATTGACGAAGTTAATTTACAAGGGCGGTTTTTATCAACACCTTATAATGATGTCAACGAAAATGTAGTTGTCATTACCAAACAACAAATCCAAAATAGTCCGGCAACGAGTATAGATGAATTGCTTCAGTTTTATTCAGGATTGGATATCAAAAGGCGGGGTTCTAATGGTGTTCAGAGTGATATTACTATCAGAGGAAGTTCTTTTGAGCAGGTTTTGATTTTGGTTAACGGAATCCGGATGAATGATTCGCAGACCGGTCATAATACCTTCAATATTCCGTTTGATATTTCAGCGGTGGAAAGGATTGAAATCATAAAGGGTTCATCGGCAAAGCTTTACGGACAAAATGTTTATGCAGGAGTCATCAATATCGTTACCAAATCTTCTTCCGAAGAGCAAGTAACCATCAAAGCGCAAGGTGGCGATTTCAAAACTTATGATTTGTCGGCCTCTGCAACCTTTGGTTCGGAAAAATTCACGAATCTTTTCTCAATCAGCAATGGCGCTTCAGACGGTTATCGGTACAATACGGATTATCAAATCAGAAATTTTTTCTATCAAAACAAATTAAAACTGAATGATGGAAGTGTAAGCCTGCAGGCTGGTTTTTCCGAGAAAAAATTCGGGGCGAATGGATTTTATGCTTCACCAACAGCAATCAATCAATATGAGGAAGCGCAAGCTTCTGTGGTGAGTTTGCAGTATCAACAGAAATTTAATAATCTCTCGGTGAATTCCAGTGTTTATTGGAGAAGAGGACAGGATATGTATCTTTTCATCCGTCAAAATCCTTCGTATTACAGAAATATGCACATCGGAAATAACATTGGCGGAACAGTGAATGCGACTTATGAATCATCAATAGGAATTACGAGTATCGGAATCGATTACAGAAAAGAATTTTTGACCAGCAGTAATCTTGGGGAAAGAAAAAGAGATGTGACACAGGTGTTTTTTGACCATCAATTCAGATTCTTTGATCAAAAGCTGGAAATCAATCCCGGAGCAAGCTGGGCGAATTATTCCGGCGATAATTTTCTTTATCCCGGAATGGATGTAGGATTTATTTTTAATCCTAATCATAAAGTTTTTGGAGCGATTTCTAAAGGATTTAGGATTCCGACTTTTACCGATTTGTATTATAAGAGTCCAACAGAAATCGGGAATCCTGATTTGGTTCCGGAAAGTGCTATTTCATCAGAATTAGGTTACCGTTTCCAGAATGAAAAAATCTTAGCGAAAACTAGTGGTTTCATTAGAAATACAAAACAAGGCATCGATTGGCAAAAAGAAACACCAACAAGTCCGTGGAAAGCTGAAAATGTAGCTAGAATTAATCTTAAAGGTTTCGAAGTGGAATTTAAACATCAATTGTTATCTTTTCTGAATTATCGATTGGGCTATACTTATCTTGATAATCAGGACTTGGATAAAGAAGATTCCAGGTATTCTTTGCAGAATCTAAGACATCAGTTTGTGGCGCAGTTGGATGTAAAATTCCTGAAATTTTTTAGTAATCAATTAATTTATAAATATTCGGAACGTGTGAATCTTGGAAGCTATAATATTCTGGATGAACAACTTAATTTCCGATACAAAGACCTGAATTTTTATATCTTGATCAACAACCTGACAAATACTAAATATGTAGAAACCAATCTGGTTCCAATGCCGGGAAGATGGTTTCATATCGGATTTACATATCAGATTAAAATGAATTAAAGTTTATTAACCACATAGACACATAGAGAAAACTATTTGAACTGTTTAAGAACTATGTGTCTAGGTGGTTTAATTTTCAAAATAAGCTTAAATAGTTTTTTAAATGAACTAAATTTGCAAAAAATCAAAAATGGCAGCTTACTTAGAATTCAATTTTAAAATAAAACCTCTGCAACCCTGGAACGAAATATTGATGGCAGAACTGATAGAAATCGGTTTTGACAGCTTCACGGAAGAATATGACGGTATCTTGGGTTATATCCAGAAAGACCTTTTCAAAGAAGAGGAATTGAAAAATATTTATCTCTTACAGAATAATGAGGTTGAAATTTCTTATACCTACGAAGAAATGCCAAATATCAACTGGAATGAGGAATGGGAAAAGAATTTTTCGCCAATCAATGTTGAAGACAAAGTGCTTATCCGAGCGGAATTCCACGAGTCAAACCCCAATATGCACGAGATTGTGATTCAGCCAAAAATGTCTTTCGGAACAGGTCATCATCCTACAACACACTTGATGATTCAGCAGATGTTGGATATGGATCTGGAAGATAAAAAAGTGCTTGATATGGGTTGTGGAACTTCGGTTTTAGCGATTTTTGCTAAGCAGAAAGGAGCGGGAAAAACTGTTGCCATCGACATCGACGAATGGTCTGTCGAAAATTCCAAAGAAAATGCAGGACGTAATAATGTAGAATTGGATATCGAACTTGGAACTGCGGATAATCTTGGGAAGGAAAAATTTGATGTAATTCTGGCCAACATCAACAGAAATATTCTGATTTCCGATATCCCGACTTACGTTTCCGTTCTGGAAGATGATGGAAAATTGCTGTTGTCCGGACTTTGCTTCTTCGATGTGGATGATATCTTGGAAGTCTGCACAGAACAAAATCTAAAACTCGAAAAGAAAATCCAGAGAGAAGAGTGGGTTTCTCTTTTGTTGAGTAATTAAAAACAAAGCCTCGAAAGTAATTTCGAGGCTTTTATTATTTGCGCTCATCGGTAGATAGAATTGCATAACCATAATTATCTGACCAACCTGAGTTAAGCGGAAGCAGTTTTCTAGTATGGGCTTCTCGTAACATTCCAACTTTTTCTAAAACGCTGAATGAACCAATATTCTCAACAGCACAACCGGCTTCAATCCTATGAAGTTTCAAATCTTCAAAACCGAATTCAATGATTTTCCTAAGACTTTCCGTTGCATAACCTTTATTCCAAAATCTGTAATCAAATTGAAACCAAACTTCTGCATTTTTATAATGTTCTTTTCCTAGATGGATTCCAATTAGTCCAATGAATTTTTCGTCCTCATTGAGTTTAATTGCAAAAGTAAAGTGCTTGACGTTTTCTTTATTATTTTCATCTATCCATTTTTCAACATTAATTTTTGTTTCATTAATATTGGATGGCGGTTTGGATGTGTTGAATTCGGCGGTTTGTTCCAAAGATTGTAGTTCAAAAACATTTTCAATATCATTTTCAGAAATTGGTTTTAGATTTAATCTTTCAGTTTTTAAAATAATATTCATTTACTTCTGCGGATATTTTTGAATCAAAGCCTGCAAGATAGCCCAGGTCTCCGCGTCCATAATCCCGCTGTAATTACTTGGTCGGAAATGAAATTGAAAAGCCTCAATTGTTTGTTTTGTAGGCTTGTCCCAAGTTCCGTTAACGGTCAAGGCATAACCAAACTGAACCAATTGCTGCTGGATTTTTGTAATGAATTCCGGACTGTTATATTGCAAAATAATATCGTTTGTAGTTAATATTTGATCTAGGAAGGTTTGTTTAGCAGTGTCATCATACCACATCCCAATTTGATATTCGTCATATAGTCTTTTCCAAGGGAAAAGTGGCCCTGGATCTTGTTTTCTGGTTGGTGCAATGTCAGAATGGGCTAAGATATTCGTGGGTTGGATATTATATCTTGTCACAATGTCTTTTACCAATGCTGCTACTTTCTTGAACTGTTCTTCGGGATAAGGATAAAAAACACGATTATTAAGAGAATCTGTAGTGTAGCCAAGATTTACGATTTCTATTCCAATAGAAATATCATTGAGTTGCTGGTCTTTTCTCCAAAAACTCACACCAGCGTGATAAGCTCGCTTGTTCTCATCAACAATTTGATAAATCTCTTTATCAGGAAGTGTACTTACAAGATAATGCGCACTTACGGATTGTTGAGTTAGTGTTGAAATAGATTTTTCGTCATTAAGTACAGTGTAATGTAAAATCACATATCTCTGTCTAAAATTCTGTCCGATTGCAGGAAAATAATTTTTTGTGATTTTGTAACCTGCAGGATTTGCACTTACGATAGAACCGTAGCTAATTGTATTGTCGTTCTTCGTAATGTCTGCAATATTGACTTTGTAATATTCGCCTTCATCTTCTTTTATTTCCGGTTTTTTTTCTGCGATGGCAGGTTTGGGAGCATTAGGAAGATTCGGTGTTTTGCTTTTTACAATTTTTTGCTGAGAACCACATGAAATGATTATCATTCCTAAGGTTGTGAGATATAGTGTATTACGCATCTGTAAGTGTTTTACGAAGTATTTATGATTCAAAAATATGAAAAAAAATAAATAAAAAAGTTTGGTAGATATATAAAACTGTTCTATATTTGCACTCGCAATTGAGGAACAAACGATCTTTAAAATATTGCAAGGAGGGTTGCCAGAGTGGTTAATGGAGCAGTTTGCTAAACTGTCGACCCGAAAGGGTCGCAAGGGTTCGAATCCCTTACCCTCCGCAAAAAATCTACGGGGCGTAGCGTAGTCCGGTCATCGCGCCTGGTTTGGGACCAGGAGGTCGCAGGTTCGAATCCTGCCGCCCCGACAAGTTTTAGTAATTTCTTTAAAAATTACAAATGGGTGCGTAGCTCAGCTGGATAGAGCATCTGCCTTCTAAGCAGACGGTCAAAGGTTCGAATCCTTTCGCGCTCACGAAAACTCACAATCAAAACTGATTGTGAGTTTTTTTTATGTCCCAAAGCTAGATTTCTGTTTTTGATTTAACGATAATTATTTATTAATTTTTTTGTAATTATTTTTTAATAATATTCAAAGATTATATTCATAAATGTTAAATTTTTGTGTTTTTTTTTAAATATGTTTTTTGTATCAATATTTTTATAATATTTGCAGTCTTCAAAATTTACATTTGATAATAATACGACTTCTTTTTAATGATTGATGACAAAAAATATGCTTTTAAAACCAAGTTTGAAGCGCAACAAGAACTAGAACGCTATAAACAATCTCAAAAACTTAAAAATAGTGATATAACGAAATATAATAATTTTGGTTTTTACGATTTTCTTTTTTTCTTTATCGTAGTTATTGTTTCGATACTTTGTAAAGTCTTGAATGTTGGTTTTCAGTGAGTTTAAAAAGGGGGCTTATTATTCGGAATTTTTTTGATTTTATAAAAACTATTTTTGTTTTATTTTCGCTTAAAATTTCTTTTAGCAATGTGGAAGTTCATCAAGAAACTGATTTTGTTTGTAATCTTAGCGAATATACTTTTCATTATTTTCGGGATATTCTTTAATCCACCAATTACTTTGACGCAATTAGGAGGGGTTATTAAGTATGGGAAATTACAACGTGATTATGTTTCCTATGATGATATGGGAAACAATATCAAAAAAGCTGTAATAGCTTCAGAAGATCAATTGTTTTTCACTCATAACGGCTTCGATTATAAAGCTATTGAAAAAGCAATGAAGAAGAATGATAAGAAGGGAAAAGTAGTGAGAGGAGGAAGCACGATTTCCCAACAGACAGCAAAAAATATTTTTCTTTGGCAAGGCAGAAGCTGGATTAGAAAAGGGCTGGAGGTGGTCTATACATTCATTATTGAAAAAATATGGGGAAAGGATGTTATCTTGGAAAGATATCTTAATTCCATCGAAATGGGACAAGGTGTTTTCGGGATAGAAGCTGCTTCTCAGTATTATTATAGCAAACCTGCAAAAGACCTTACGAAAAGCGAAGCAGCTTGGATTGCGGCTGTTTTACCAAATCCTAAGAAGTACGATCCCAAAAATCCTACGCCATATCTTAGAAAAAAGCATGGCTGGATTATGCGCCAGATGAACAATATTGTTCTGAAATGATTACTTTTGTAAGGATATGGCAATTAGATTAACCAAAAAAGACAGTTTCAGCGCAATTTTGAAAAACTATTTTTCTGAGCAGAATGAAACTTTGTCTTTAGAACCTTTATCAGAAATTGTTGTAAGCCTGAAGAATGATGATTTAGGTGTTTTTACAGCGTACCTCAAAGATAATGAGAGTATAAAGGAAAATCTGATTTATTATATTCATAATATTTTCAAGGAAAAACCATTCAATCTGTCGTTAACGGAAGCGGATATTCTGTCGGAAAATGCTTTCTATCCCGAGTTCAAAAAACGAATACTGAATAAGATTCTTCCGCCAATCGAGAACGAAAATACGATTTGGTATCTGGTGGATAATGTTTTGGTAACGCCTAAAAAAGACCTTGAGTTTTTCCAGAATTCGCCGGAGGATAAGATGGATGAGCTTTTTAAGTTGTTGAGAATTGATAAATTTATTAATAATCAACACGTTAAAAATGAAATGTTGTTTTCTCTTAATATTTTGGCGTGGCGGGTAATTGGAAATGCACTGGATGTTGAGGTTGTTAAAATGGCTCCCGAATACAGGAATTTTGATAATCCATTTTTGGCATTACAAAACGAACTCGATATACTGAATGCTGATTTCAAAGAAAATCCTCATTTCACATTATCATCGACGGACGAAGTTTATAAACAGATTAAAGTCTATCTCGATCAATGTTTGGAGTTTGTAAATATTGCTTTTAAAAATTCTTCAAAATATGGTATTTCCAGCAAAACCAATCAGTCATTACTGAAAATCAGACAGCAGTTGCAAAGGATGTCTGATATTATCAAGTTGTTTGTGATTGATGAAGAAAAAGATTATTTGATTAATTCCAAGCAATTATTCTTCAATATTTTAAAGTACAAATCTCATAAGAATAACCTTCAGGATTTGGTTTCTGACAGTACAAGATTGATGTCGCACCTCATTACCAATCACACGGCGGAAATGGGAACGCACTATATTACTTCCACTGTCAAATCTTATATGAAAATGTTTTGGAAGGCTTCCGGAGGTGGTGTTATAGTTGGGGCACTTTGCGTTTTGAAAATGCTTTACAGTTATATTGATACCAGTGATTTTGCACATGCATTTTTATTTTCAATGAATTATGCGATGGGATTTGTAATGATTTACCTGATGCGTTTTACTTTGGCAACAAAACAACCTGCGATGACTGCGGCAACAATGGCAAAAGTTTTGTCGGAGGGAAGTAGCAGAAGCACTTATATGGAATTTGCGCATGTGGTTTCTCAGTTGTTCAGGTCACAGTTTATTGCATTTGTAGGGAATGTTCTGTTGTCCTTTCCCGTTTCTTTGATTATAATCTATGGTTTAGAAATACTTTTCAAGCAAAATTTTGCCTTTGATAAATCTACAAAGCTATTGTATGACTTGGACCCATTTCAGTCCAAAGCGATTTTGCACGCTTCTATTGCGGGTGTTTTCCTCTTTATTTCCGGTGTGATTTCTGGAAACATCAGTAATAACTCTGTATTTTTTCAGATTCCTAAAAAAAAAAAAAAAAATCCTTTCATCAATTATTTCTTTGGGCAAAAGATTGCAAAACGATTGTCTGTCTATTATTCCAAAAATTGGGCGGGAATTATTTCCAATTTTTGGTTTGGTGTTTTTCTTGGAGCAACGGCTCCGATTGGACTTTTTCTTGGCCTCGATTTGGATATTCGTCACATTACCTTTGCGGCTGGAAATTTTGCGTTGGGACTTTACGGAAAAGATTTTGTCGTAACATCTTACACGTTCTGGATTTCCTTTGTCACGGTTTTCATTATTGGATTTTTCAACTTTATTGTAAGCTTTGGATTGTCGATGCTGTTGGCATTCCGTTCCAGAAAAGTGGAATTGAGCGAAGCAAGAGAAATTTTTGGAGAGATTTTCCGATATTTTATCAGGAATCCGTTTAGGTTTTTCTTTCCATTAAGGTCTTTGCTGGATGAAAGGAGTAAAAAAATGATTGAAGAAGTTTCTACAAAATCAGAAGGTCATTAATGAGAGATTCATCTTTCAAAACTTCTTGAAATTTTTTTAGAAAGAATGATTTTCTCATCCGAAAATCGTTTTTAAGTAAAGGAGATTTGATTCTCAAAACCAGAACTTTCTCTTTAAGATTTACGGTTTCAATTTCAGAAAAAAGCGCATCCGAAAGATAATTTTGTAAAAAATCCTTGATTTCAAAAGCTTTCAGTTTGTCTTCAAAACCATAGATTTTCGCAAAAGAATTCAGTAATTCCGAAGACTGAAATTCGCGTTTTTTTCTGCTCATTTTCTCATTTTAATTAAGATTGTAAAAGTAGAAAATTCAAATTCAAAAATAGTATATTTGCACACTTGAAATTCAATGTTAATAATTAAAAGTTTTAGCATTGAACATTAATTTTAAACATCGAACTTTAGCATATGTAACCGTAAAAGTTGCATAACACTAATAAATAAAAATAAAAATTTCGTTATGAAATGTGGAATCGTAGGTCTTCCGAATGTAGGGAAATCAACTCTTTTTAATTGTCTTAGCAACGCCAAAGCACAATCTGCAAACTATCCGTTTTGTACAATTGAGCCTAATTTGGGGACGGTTTCAGTTCCTGATAAAAGACTTTTTGAGCTTGAAAAAATTGTTAATCCGGAAAGAGTTCTCCCTGCTGTTGTAGAGATTGTGGACATTGCCGGATTGGTAAAAGGCGCAAGTAAAGGAGAGGGGCTTGGAAATCAGTTTCTTGCAAATATCCGAGAGTGTGAGGCAATTATTCACGTATTGAGATGTTTCGATAACGGAAATATCGTTCACGTAGAAGGTTCTGTTGACCCACTTAGAGATAAAGAGATTATTGATATAGAACTTCAGCTGAAGGATTTGGAAACGATTGGGAAAGCTGTTGAAAAGGCTAAAAAATTCATCAAATCCGGAAAGAAAGAAGATATTCTGACTTACGAAACTTTGCAAAATCTTCAAAAATTTGTTGAAAACGGTAAAAACGCAAGAGAATTCCCAACCGATGATTTTACAAAATCTATTATTGGCGAAGTTCAGTTGTTGACGAATAAACCGGTTCTTTATGTTTGTAATGTGGATGAAAATTCTATCAAGAACGGAAACGACTGGATTGCAAAAATCGAAGAGATGGCGAAAGGTGAAGGTGCGGAAATTGTTGTTCTTGCGGCTCAAATTGAAGCTGATATAAATGAATTGGAAACTTTTGAAGAAAGAGAAATGTTCCTGGATGAATTGGGGTTGGAAGAGCCAGGTGTTAACCGATTGATTAGAAAAGCTTATGATTTGTTGAAGTTACAAACTTATTTCACAGCTGGTGTCAAAGAAGTTAGAGCTTGGACAATTGACCAAGGTGCAACTGCGCCACAAGCTGCTGGAGTTATTCACACAGATTTTGAAAAAGGATTTATCCGTGCAGAGGTAATCGGTTATGACGACTTTATAAACTACGGTTCAGAGGCCAAAGTAAAAGAAGCTGGAAAAATGAGAGTAGAAGGAAAAGAATATATCGTGAAAGATGGAGATGTGATGCATTTCAGATTCAACGTATAATTAGATTTTAACTAATAAATATAATGTAAGCTCCCTAATTGTTGGGAGCTTTTTATTTGTACTTTAGCAAGATTAAAAATAGAATTTATGATTAGAAAATTACTTTTTGCTTCTTTGTTAATGGTAGGTTTTGCGGGGTTTTCACAAACTATTATTTATAAAGAAGACTTTGAAACGGAATCTGGAAGAAACTCTTGGGAAAACGTTGATAGAGACGGCGATGACCAACAATGGGAATTTTATGATGATGAGATGCCTGCTTTTACAGGTTGGTACGCAACTTCTTGGTCTTGGTTTCTTGAGGCTTTCACTCCTGATAATACTTTAACAAGTCCGGTGATTACTTTACCTCCAAGTCAAGATTTACTTTGGTTGAAATTTAAAGTTGGTGCTTTTGATGAAGAATTGTATCAAGAGCATTATGCGGTTTATGTAATTCCTGCAAATTCTACTTTTACAGGTGATGAAACGCCTGTTTTTGAAGAAACTTTGGATGCTGGTTATACAGAAACGGCAAAAAATATCAACATCAATATTACTTCATTTGCAGGTCAAAATGTTAAGGTAGTTTTTAGACATTATAACTGTACAGATATTGCTTTTATTGCAATTGATGATATTGAGGTTGTGAAAACTCCAGGATTGGCGGTTTCTGACGCTAATAAAATCAATGCTCAGGTTTATCCAAATCCAACATCAGATTTTATAAAAATAAAAGGTGTTGATAATATCCAAAAAATCAGAGTTTTTGATATGAATGGAAAAATGGTTCTTGAAAATCAAGCTTCTGAGGCGGATATTAGAAAGCTTCCTGTCGGACAATATATTTTGAATGTCCATACAGATTCACAAATTATTTCCAAGAAAATAATCAAAAAATAAATTTTAAGAACGCTTTCAGAAATGAGAGCGTTTTTTATTAGCTTTAAAAATAAAAAATTCAATGAAAAATATATTCTTTCTGTGTTTTTTAGTATTGGTTTCTTGTAAAAACTCTATTGAAGAGAAGTGTTTTGAAGATAAAGATATGGAAGCAAGTGAATATGTAGAAGAAAAACCTTTTACTGTAAAAGAAATTCTTAGGGATAAACCAGATTATTTGATGATTTCTGATTTGAAAAAATTTAGAAGTTTCAAAACGGATAGTCTGGAAAAACATTCTTTTGATATTTTCGATAATGAAAAATTCAAACTGAAATTAGAAAAATATAATACAGAATATAAAGATTTTGATAAAGTATTTTTCGGACAGTTTAGATTTGCTTTTAGGCAGAAGGTGAAAGGTGTTGATTATGCTTTTGGTAAAAATGGATTAGGTTTTTGGTTGTTGAAAATAGAAAATAATGTTGGAAAAGCTTACTTCTTAGGATTGAGTTTTAGTCATTATTATATCAATGAAATTCAGACTGAATTAATTATTAAGAATGAGGAATTACAATTACAAGGAAGTCTCGTGAAGATTATCAAAGTTCCGGGATTGCCGGGTTATGACGATTATTCTGCTATTGCTGATGGAAAACTTTTCAGGATTAAACTCTCGGATTTGGAAAGAGACACTGATAAAGATGGTTATAATGATATTTTTGAAGAGTCATTTGGATTGAATCCGAAAAGTACAGATACCGATTCAGACGGAATCGATGACTTCAACGATTTGAATCCGCTTTTCAAATCTGAGAAAAATAAATTTACCCAACTTTATGAACAATTGTTGCCCACAAATTTTACTTTTAATAAGAATAACTTGAAGAATATGCATTATTTTATCAATGTCTATGAAAATGATTGTAATTACTTTCAAAAAATTAATCCGAAATTAAGAACACTTGTCGTTGCGGAGGAAAAATCAAAACGCCCATATTATCTTCGGGTGACAGATGTTGTTAATGGAGGTTTTTCTAAACTTAGAACAGATAAACAAAATCCTGAAAAATTTTATTTTTATGAATGGGGAAGGGGGCATACAAATGATTATTCTGTTGAGTTCAAGAATGGAAAATGGAAGATAGAAATTACAGGAGGAACTGTTGTCTAAGCTGTAACATTTTCGAATGATTCTGAACTAATTCTCTAAAAATAGAAACAATGAGAAATCACGAAATTGATTATAAAATCTATGGAGAAGAACTGCAGTGTGTGGAAATAGAACTTGACCCGAATGAAGCTGTCATAGCTGAACCGGGAAGTTTTATGATGATGAACGACGGTGTGAAAATGGAAACGCTTTTCGGAGACGGAAATCATAATAGTTTTATGGACAAAATTTTTACAGCCGGGAAAAGAATGTTGACAGGTGAAAGTCTTTTTATGACGGTTTTTACCAATATCTCTTCTCAGAAGAGGCAAGTGTCTTTTGCTGCTCCTTATACCGGGAAAATTATTCCGCTTAATTTATCGGATTTTGGAGAGAAAATCATTTGTCAGAAAGATAGTTTTCTGTGCGCTGCCAAAGGTGTTTCTATAGGAATTGAATTCCAAAGAAAGCTCGGAACCGGACTTTTTGGAGGTGAGGGTTTCATTATGCAAAAACTGGAAGGAGACGGGATGTGCTTCGTTCACAGTGGCGGATATGTGATGGAAAAAGAGCTTCAACCTGGCGAAATTCTTAAAATCGATACAGGTTGTATTGTGGCTTTTACACAATCGGTTTCTTATGATATTCAGTTTATTGGCGGAATAAAAAATACGCTTTTTGGAGGAGAAGGTTTGTTCTTTGCCCAACTGAAGGGTCCTGGAAAAGTTTGGATTCAGACATTGCCAATTAGTCGATTGGCTGGAAAGATTCTTCAATATGGAGCTGGAACTAGAAAAGAAGAGGGAAGTATCCTAGGGAAATTAGGAGATTTGATTGACGGGAATTAATTTTTTTTATAAAATATAAAATCAATTGGCCAGACTTTTTTTTGTCTGGCTTTTTTTATTCTTAAATTTGAATTTTACAAATTATACTTATGGGGAAAATCGGTTACGCTTCTTTGGAGGATTTTTATCAGGAGATTGCTCAGAAAATGGGAAAAGATGTAGAAAGTATTTTGCCAAAAGGTTTGCAGAAAGATATTGGACATTTCAACGTGTTTGATATTGCGCAAACAATCGACAGGTTGAAAAAAACTTCTGAAATGCCTTACAACAGAAGGAAATATTATAAAATAAGTCTGATAAGAGGAAAGAATAGAGCGGAATATGCAGATAAAGTAATTTCCATAGAAAAGAATGCGTTGCTTTTCGCAACGCCCAAAGTTCCATATCATTACATTCCGGAAGATGAAAATCAGGCGGGGAATTTTTGTGTCTTTACTGAAGATTTTTTCATTAAAGATAAGTCTCATAATACATTAGAAGATTTACCGATTTTTCAACCGGGAAATGTTCCGATTTTTGAGATTGATGATGAATTGGCCGATGAGATAGAACAGCTTTATAAAAAAATCAAAAAAGAAATAGATTCGGATTATATTTTCAAATATGATTTGATTCGTAATTATGTTTTGGAATTGATTCATTACGGACAAAAATTGCAACCGGCTTCTAAGCTTTCCACTTCCAATGATGCATCAATTCGAGTTGTTTCTCTTTTTGTTGAGTTGTTGGAAAGACAGTTTCCAATTGAAACTTCGGAACAGAGATTGCAGTTAAAAACGGCGAAAGATTTTGCAGACAGATTGGCGATTCACGTTAATTATCTTAATAAAAAACTTAAGGAAAATACAGGAAAAACTACAACCGAAATCATTGCGGACAGAATCATTCAGGAAGCTAAAATTCTATTAAAACAAACCCAATGGAATGTTTCCGAGATTTCATATGCTTTAGGATTTGAAGAGATTGCGCACTTTTCTAACTTTTTTAAAAAGAAAACGTCATTGGCGCCTTTGGAATTTCGTGCTTGATTTGAATTTTGCAAATTTTGGTTTGATTCGGGCAAAATGATTTGAACCAATTTGTCTGAACTTTGTCCCATCAAAAAACAAGTAAAAAAATGAGTACAAAAACAAAAATTGCATTAGTAACTGGCGGAAGCCGTGGCTTAGGAAAAAATGCGGCAATCAAAATTGCAGAAAAAGGACTTGATGTAATTATCACTTATAATACGAATAAAGAAGAAGCGGATAAAACAGTTGCGGAAATTGTTGTATTAGGAAGAAAAGCGATTGCTTATCAACTTAATACAAAAGATGTGAAAAGTTTTGATGCTTTTGTAAAAACAGTGGGTGACCATTTGGAAGAAAATACAGGATGCAGAAATCTTGATTTTTTAATTAATAATGCCGGAACCGCTTTGTATCAGCCGATTGCAGATGTTACAGAAGAGCAGTTGGACGATGTAGTTGATATCCATTTCAAAGGCGTGTTTTTCCTGACACAAAAGTTTTTACCTTTCATTAATGACAATGGAGGAATCATTAATTTGTCTTCGGGACTAGCAAGATTTGCATTGCCAGGTTCATCTGTTTATGGTTCTATGAAAGCAGCGGTTGATCAATTGAGCAAATATATGGCGAAAGAACTGGGAGCAAGAGGTATTAAAGTGAATGCTGTTGCGCCAGGTGCAATTGAAACAGACTTCGGTGGCGGAAGAACTAGAGACGATAAAAATGTGAATGCTTTGATTGCTTCAAATACAGCTCTGGGAAGAGCTGGTTTGCCGGATGATATAGGTGGCGTGGTTGCTTTTCTATGTACAGAAGAAGCGAGATGGATTACGGCGCAAAGAATTGAAGTTTCCGGCGGAATGTTTTTCTAAGAAATTAATTTTAAATTGAAAAAAAAAAGATGGCTTTTTGAGTCATCTTTTTTTGTGAAAACTCAAATGATAATTGAAATAATCTACAGATATTTAAAATAAAAAATTCGGATTTTTGGCTTCAATTTCTTATTTTTGTGTGTTTACTGATTTTTACTATGTCACAAGATTTACAACCGAATTATTCCGAAGATAACATACGAACGCTCGAACCTAGAGAACACGTACGATTGCGACCAGGTATGTATATCGGGAAACTTGGAGATGGTTCATCTGTTGATGACGGGATTTATATTTTACTGAAAGAAGTTCTGGATAATTCAATTGACGAATTCAGGATGAAAGCCGGAAAAAGAATTGATGTGAAAATCAAGGATGGAACTGTAACCGTGCGTGATTATGGTCGGGGAATTCCTTTGGGTAAAATTGTGGATGTAGTGTCCATAATGAATACGGGAGGAAAGTATGATGACGGCGCTTTCAAAAAATCTATCGGTTTGAATGGTGTCGGTACAAAAGCGGTCAACTTTTTATCAACTTATTTTAGAGTAAAATCGGTTCGTGAAGGCAGAGTGAGAATTGCCGAATTTCGTGAAGGAAGATTGGATATTTTGCACGATGAGACCGAAACTTCCGAGAGAAATGGGACGGAAATTACTTTTATTCCGGATAATAGCATTTTTGTCAACTTCAAATTCAGAAATGAATATGTGGAGAAAATGCTCCGTAATTACACTTATCTCAATTTAAGTTTAAAAATCTATTTTAACGGAGAAGTTTTCGAATCCCAAAATGGTTTGAAAGACTTATTGGAAGAAGAAATAGACGGTGAAATCGTCTATCCGATTATTCATATCAAAGACGAGGATATGGAATTGGCAATTACGCATTCCGATAAATCTCAGTCTGAGACATATTTTTCTTTTGTTAACGGACAATATACTTCGCAAGGTGGTACTCATTTGAATGCTTTCAAAGAAGCTTATGTAAAAACCATCCGGGAATTTTTCAATAAAAACTTTGAAGCTACCGATATTAGAAAAGCTATTATTGGTGCGGTTTATATCAATGTTGGCAATCCCGTTTTTGAATCCCAGACCAAAACCAAGTTAGGTTCTACAACGATGGGACAAGATAGGGATGGGAAAGAATTGGAGACGATTAAAACTTTTGTTATCAATTACTTAAAAAGTAAACTAGATAATTTTCTTCACAAAAATCCGGAAATTGCGGAAGCTATTCAGAAAAAGATTTTGATTTCTGAAAGAGAAAGAAAAGAGCTTTCCGGAATCCAAAAATTAGCAAGAGAAAGAGCAAAAAAAGTATCACTTCACAATAAAAAACTGAGAGATTGCAGACATCATTATAATGACCAAAAAGCGGCTAGAAAATCAGAGACAATGATTTTCATAACCGAGGGAGATTCTGCATCTGGCTCTATCACCAAGTCCAGAGATGTGGAAACACAAGCCGTTTTTTCATTAAAAGGGAAACCGCTTAATTGTTATGGATTGACAAAAAAAGTGGTTTACGAGAATGAGGAATTTAATCTTTTGCAGGCAGCGCTCAATATCGAGGAAAGCCTTGAAGATTTACGCTACAATCAGGTTATTATAGCTACAGATGCCGATGTAGACGGGATGCATATCAGATTGTTGATGATTACATTTTTTCTTCAGTTTTTTCCTGATCTGATAAAAAATGGACATTTGTATATTTTGCAAACACCACTTTTCCGTGTAAGAAATAAGAAAGAAACAAGATATTGCTATTCTGATGCAGAACGTTTAAAAGCTTTGAATGAATTGGGGAAAAATCCAGAAATCACTCGATTCAAAGGATTGGGAGAGATTTCTCCTGATGAGTTCAAGCATTTCATTGGAAAAGACATCAGACTAGAGCCGGTTGTAGTTGGAAAAGATCAGACGATTGACCAGCTTTTAGAATTTTATATGGGAAAAAATACACCAGATAGACAGTTGTTTATTCTGGATAATCTAGTTGTAGAGGATGATACTAATATAGATAAAAAAGAAATAATTACAGAACTGGAAGTTTAGACGCTTTCACAATAAAGAACAAAAAACACGTAAAGCACAAATGAGATTAAGTAACAGAAACAGAACTCCAATATATAATTTTATATATTCACTTGTAGGTATTGTATTTATTTTGGGAATAATCGCTTATATTTTAGAGATTAATAAATTTGATATATTTGGAAATAAAGCTTGGATATTATTGTTTATACCATTGCTTTTGTTTTGTATTCTTTATCTATTAGGCAAACCTGTTTTTGAGTATGACAGTGATGGTGAAGC
>QFQW01000120.1 GCA_003248755.1 Chryseobacterium sp.
GTCTCCATCCGTGATAACGCCGACAATGGTTTCGTTTTCAATAACAACAGTGATCCCGTGTTTTGAACCACTTACTGATATGATAACATCTCTGATGCTTGATTCCGGAGAAACTTCCGGCTTATTCTGAGAAACAAACTGTTCCACTTTTGCCGTCAGATTTTTACCAATACTTCCTCCAGGATGAAACTTTGCAAAATCAATATCTTTAAATCCGTTAAGTTCCATCAAACAAATCGCCAAAGCATCGCCAAGAGCCATTTGAACTGTTGTGGAACTTGTTGGTGCCAGTTTATTGGGACAGGCTTCTTTGTCAACGTGAGTATTTAAAATAATATCAGACGCTTTTCCAAGTTTACTTTCAGGATTTCCTGTCATGCCAATTAAAACCGAAGAATAATCCTTCAGAAAAGGCAAAAGATTAACAATTTCCGGAGAATTTCCAGAATATGAAATACACAAAACAATATCTTTTTTTTGAATAACTCCCAAATCTCCGTGAATGGCTTCTGCAGCATGTAAAAATTGAGAAGGTGTTCCTGTAGAATTAAGCGTAGCAACAATTTTATTACCAACGTGTGCAGATTTTCCAATCCCGACAACAATCAACTTTCCTTTGGACTCGTTGATTGTCAAAACACTTTTGATAAAGCTGTCGTTTAATCTGTCTCGCAGTTTTTGTAATTCGTTTATTTCGATATCTAATGCCTGATGAGCATTGGAAATGATTTCTTTTGGATTCAAAACTTTTAAAAATGTTTGATTATTTTTTTAAATAATATTTATTTTGTATCTTCACGCTAATAATTTTAACAAGGAATGAAGTTTTCGGGCTTCATTTTTTTATCCCGTAAAATCAAAAATTCTCTTGTTAAATCTTAGTCGTATAACTTTCAACAAAATGCAAATTTAGCAAACAATATCTTAAAGATGGACACAAAAGACATCAACTTATCTGCGGAACTGAAAAAATATTTTGGCTTTTCTAAGTTCAAAGGACAGCAGGAAAAGATTATCGCAACTCTTTTGGGGAACAATGATGTGTTTGTATTGATGCCGACAGGAGGTGGAAAATCTCTTTGTTATCAGTTGCCTGCACTTATTTCGGAAGGAACAGCGATTGTTGTCTCTCCTCTAATTGCATTAATGAAAAATCAGGTAGATGCCGTGAATGGGCTTTCGTCTGATGAAGGTGTAGCGCACGTTCTTAATTCATCGCTTAACAAGTCACAGACAAAACAAGTGATGGACGATATTACAGCCGGTAAAACCAAATTGTTGTATGTCGCTCCTGAATCTCTCATCAAAGAAGAATATCTTGAGTTTCTGAAAGCTGTTAAAATATCTTTTGTCGCAATTGATGAAGCACACTGTATCTCGGAATGGGGACACGACTTCCGTCCGGAATATAGGAATCTGAAAGGTATCATCGATAAAATTGCTGATGTTCCTGTAATTGCTTTAACAGCAACAGCAACGCCTAAGGTTCAAGACGATATTCAGAAAACTTTGGGAATGACGAATGCGACAGTTTTCAAAGAAAGTTTCAACAGAGCTAACTTATTCTATGAGATTCGTCCTAAAGTCAACGTGGATAAAGAAATTGTAAAATTCGTTAATCAATATAAAGGGAAATCGGGTATTGTCTATTGTCTCAGCCGAAGAAAAGTAGAGGAGTTTGCTCAGCTTCTGCAAGTCAATGGAATCAATGCTTTGCCTTATCACGCTGGCCTTGACCAGAAAACCAGAGTTGCTAATCAGGACAAATTCTTGATGGAAGAGGTAGATGTGATTGTTGCAACTATTGCTTTCGGGATGGGAATTGATAAACCTGACGTAAGATTTGTAATCCATTATGATATTCCAAAATCTTTGGAAAGCTACTATCAGGAAACAGGTAGAGCAGGAAGAGATGGTGGAGAAGGTTATTGCTTGGCTTTCTATGACCCAAAAGATATTGAGAAATTAGAAAAATTCTTAGCTCAAAAACCTGTTTCTGAAAGAGAAATCGGACTTCAATTACTGAATGAAGTGGTTGGTTATGCAGAAACATCGATGAGCAGAAGACACTATTTGCTTTATTATTTCGGGGAAAAATTTGACCCGATTAATGGTGAGGGCGCATCGATGTGTGATAACTCCCGAAATCCTCCAAAACTGAAAGATGCTGGTCAAGATTTGAAAAAAGTCTTGGAAATGATTAAAACTTTGGGGGAAAAATTCAGGACCAAAGACTTAATTAATGTCATTGCAGGAAAAGAATCTGCAGTTACCAAATCATATAAATTAGAACAAACCCAGTTTTTTGGTTTTGGGAAAGAAGAAAGCGACAACTATTGGAAATCGATTATCAGACAAGCAACGGTCCAGGATTTCCTTAGAAAAGACATCGAAACTTATGGTGTTCTGAAGGTTTCTGAAAAAGGAAATGATGTCATTACCGGAAAGCATAAAGAATCTTTTCTGATTGCCGAAGACAGAGAATATGACCTATCACAAATCAAATCAAAATCTGACAGCGAGCAAGTCCAAGTTCAGGCCGGAAATGGGCTGGACCAGGTTCTTTTCAACCAACTGAAGGAACTCCGAAAAACTGTTGCGAAAAAACACGGAATTCCGCCTTACACGGTTTTTATGGACCCAAGTTTGGAAGATATGACGGTTCAGTATCCAATCACTGTTGAAGAAATTGCAAAGATTTTTGGTGTTGGTGAAGGAAAGGCTAGAAAATACGGAAAAGATTTTGCTGAGTTTATCAAAAAATATGTTGAAGAAAACGACATAGAAAGAACTCAGGATATGGTTTTGAAGCAAGTTGCCAACAAATCCAGTCACAAGGTTTTTATCATTCAGAATACTGATAAAAAAATTGATTTAGAGGATATTGCAAAAGCAAAACACTTATCAATGAGCGACTTGTTATCCGAGATGGAAAGTATTATCTATCAGGGAACAAAGCTCAATATCGATTATTATATTGATGAAAATTTTGATGAAGATGTTGTGGATGATTTTATGGACTTTATGAAAAACTCCGAAAGTGACAGTATGAAAACGCTTCTTGCGGAGTACGGCGATGATTTGACGGATGATGAAGTGAGAATTCTTAGGATTAAATTCATAAGTGACGTTGCGAATTAACATTCAGTTTTGAAAGAATGAACCAGGATTTTGACAAAAAAAAGATAGAACTTTTGCAATGGATTGCCGATTTGCAAGATGAAAGTCTAATTTCAAAATTACTTGAAATTAAAAATAATTCTGGTGTTTCTTCAACTATTAATGCGGCAAAAGCAGAATATCTTGTTAAAGATGATTTTGAGGAACGATGGGCAAAAGGTTTAACTAAAGAAGAATCTATAGAAAGGACTAAAAGTAAAATTAGAGAGTGGTGGGGAAAATAGTTATTTTCTCAGATGAAATTTCCGATCAGTTAAATAATATATCAATGATTCTATACAAAAATCAATACTTTGGTTTTTTAGAAGATGCTGATCGATATATTGAAAAGATTCACAATTATGTTTTAATAACATTGATAAGCCAATATCTAGATTTTCTCCCAAAAGCTTTCAAAAATTTGGAAAATTCTATTTGAAATATAAAGCGAATCAAAACACAACTTGGTATATTTTTTTTGACAGAAAAGAGCAGCGTTTCTTAATAAATTACATTCTGAATAATCATACCGATGATTTTACAGAACTCTTATAAAATGAAAAAATCAATCATTTTCATATTACCAGATTTGGAAACCGGAGGAGCGGAACGTATAGTAACTACAATAGCCAATCATCTTCCAAGAGACCGGTTTTCTCCGTCCATTCTTTTACTGAGAAGAGAGGGGGCTTATCTTGATTTTTTGAAATCTGATATTGAAATAATTGATATCCAAACCCCTAGAATCAGGAATTCTTTAAAGCCAATTCTTCTGGAAATCAAACGAAGAAAACCGGATATCGTATTTTCAGGTTTCGGAGAAGTGAATGCGTATCTTTCATTATTTATTAAATTATTTCCGAAAACTAAATTCATAGCAAGGGAGACCAATGTCGTTTCTCAACATGTTACCAGAAAAGAAATCCGTTTTTTCTACAAATTCTATAATGGATATGACAAAATCATTGCTCAGAGTAATGATATGGAGCATGACCTTGTTAAAAATTTTGGAATCAAGAAAAAGAAACTGGTGAAAATCAATAATCCGGTTGATATAAATTTCATTGAAGAAAAACTGAATGAATCGGAACGGCCAATTGAGTTTTCTCATCAATACAAAAATGTAGTTGCAATTGGAAATCTCTCTGCCAGAAAAGGGTTTGATAATCTTTTGAAAGTATTTTCAAGGCTTAAAAATCAGAATATTTTGCTCCATATTCTTGGCGATGGAAAAGATAAGGAAATGCTTTTGCAGATGAAAGAAATGCTGGGACTGGAGCACGTTATTTTTCACGGAAAGAAAAGTAATCCTTATCAATATCTCAAGTATGCCGATTTGTTTATTTTGTCCTCGCGTTACGAAGGTTTTCCCAATGTTCTTTTGGAAGCCGGAGCCTGCGGAATCTATTCTTTAGCAAATAATTGTCCGGGTGGAATTGATGAAATTATCCTTGACCAAATCAATGGTGAAATAGCAAATATTGAAGATTATGATGCATTTGCTGAGAAAATAAAACATGCTGTTCACAAAAACAGTAACAAAGAGAACATCAAAGAATCTATCAAAAACAGGTTTTCCAAAGATATAATTCTGCAAAAATATGAAGACCTTCTTTGGAATATTTAAAAATCAAATTGTGATGAAAAACGTATTTATCTTTCTTTCAATCTTACTTTTAGTTGGCTGTAATTCGTCAGTAAAATCTGGAGATTCAGCGCTTAATGAAGAAGTTCCTTACAAAGTAGTGAAGAATTATTTCGTTAAAAATAATATCGATGCTACAATTGACAGTTCTAAGTTTGACACACAACAGGAGTTTGATAAAGTTTTCGGAATGGCAACAACAATTGGAGAGAATGGAAAACCAACTCCAATTGATTTTTCTAAAGAATTTGTGGTCGCTCAAATTGAAGACCCTTCAACTCAAAGCATAGAACTGAAGCCTGTTTCAATAAGAAAAAACAGCAATATTCTTGAAATCAAATACAAAAGAATTGTTGGTGAAAATCAATCTTACACAACTCAAACTTCAATGATTCTGATTATTGATAGGAAATACGAAGGCGATGTTAATTTTGAAGAAGTTCAATAATTATAGAAACTGAATAAAAAAAAATCCTGAATCTCTTAATTCAGGAATTTTTGTTTTGCTATGTCGAAAACGCGTTTATCAATTGGCAGTGGAAAAGGATTTTCACCTTCCAACGGAATCCATTCTGTTTTTTCGATACAAGGATCAAGAATCAATAAATCTTCCTCGTTTAGGATTTCAGCCAAATAATAAACCGTTAAAAGTTGTTCATTATCCCGGAATCTGGAAACCAAAAAATCATCTTGAGTATAAAAATGTTCCTTGATCTCGATCTCAAGATTCAGTTCTTCCTGGAACTCTCTTTTTAGGCATTCTAAGGTGCTTTCTCCAAATTCCAATCCGCCTCCGGGTAATTTTAAAAGATGGTCTCCGGCATATTCCTCGTGCAGTGCGAGTACTTTGTTGTCTTTTATACAAAGCGCATACACACGAATGTTGATTTTGTCTATCATCAGTTATTGATTTCGAAATTTAAAGTTATGATTTTTTGTGGTAATGGCAAGGCTATTTGAGACTTTATACGCTTTTTTGCGTATTTCAATAATTAATTAATAACTTTAAATTCGTTGTTTTATAGTAGTAATGACAAAAAAGAAAATTTGTATTGTAGAAGATGATTCCGATTTGCGGGAGGCACTGGGACTAATGATTCAGTACACGCAGGATTACCAGGTTTCGGGTAGTTTCAAAAACTCGGATGAAGCTTTGGAAAACATTCCTATTCTTTCTCCTGATGCTATTTTGATGGATATCAATTTACCTGGAGAAAGTGGGATTACGTGCGTCAGAAAAATCAAATCAAAACTTCCGCAAGTTCTTATTTTGATGTGTACTTCTTATGAAGACGAGGACAAGATTTTCGCAAGTCTACAAGAAGGCGCAACAGGCTACATTCTGAAAACCGAAGGTCCTGCAAAAATTATCAATGCTTTGGATGAACTCTTTGAAGGTGGAAGTCCGATGAGCGGAAGCATAGCCAGAAAAGTAGTGGCCAGCTTCTGTAATCTCGAAAATAAAAAACTGATTTCTGAAGGATTGACAACTAGAGAACAAGAAATTCTTGATTTACTATCAAAAGGCTTAATGAATAAGGAAGTGGCATCTATTCTGGAAATAAGCCAGGGAACTGTTCGTAAGCACATCCAGAATATCTACACAAAACTGCACGTCAATACCAGAGTAGAAGCCGTGAATATTTACCTTAAACGATAAGAAATGAAATCATTTCTAATCATTATACTTTTGTTTTTGTTTGCGGATTATAATGGGCAAATAACTAAAGGCTTTGATGGTTGTAAAACGAATGAATGTAAGGCTAAAGAATCATTTAAAATTTCAAAATATTACTTAGAAATTGACAGCATCAATCTTTCTCAGAAATGGCTTGACATAACCAAAGATTATCACCCGGAAAATAGTAACAATGCTTTGTCTTTTCATATTTTGAGTCTGCAGTCAGAGATTTTTTATTACGTCGGATTGTCTCAATTTGGAAATCAGGAAGCGAAGAAAGCTGTGAAAAAAGCAAAAATTCTGAATGACAGTCTGATGATTGCAGATGCTTATTTTTTCGAAGGACTCAATCTTTATGAATTAGGTAAAAATCAAGAAGCGGAAAAATCATTCAGATTGTCATTGAAATTTTATCCTGAAAATCCTAAAAAATCACTTTTTGAAACGATTGGAAATGAACATATTCTCAATAATATTTCCCAGCTCAAACGGACAATTGGCGAAGCGGATTCTGCTTTGTTTTACAATCAAAAAGCTTACAATATTGCTCTGAAAAAGAACAGTAAAAGAGCCATTGCGAACTGTGAACAAACCTTTGGCGAAATCTATCAGTTGAAAGGTGACTTACTTAAACCCAACCAATTTTTCCTGAAAAGTATAGAATCGGCGAAACGTTTTAGAAACTTTGATGTGGCTTTGTTGAGCTACGGTTTGCTTTTGAAAAATGAATTCCTTAATCCAAAAATTTGTAAAGATTATTTTAACCAAGGAGAAAAGCTTATCAAACAACAAAATGTCAATCTGTTTTTTAGACGGACTTTCTACGAATATGCTTTGCAAGCGTTTGAAAAAATGAATTCTTCCGAAGATATTAGACAAGTCCAGTCTAAAATC
>QFQW01000121.1 GCA_003248755.1 Chryseobacterium sp.
ATGAGGCAGGAAATGTAACTTATATGTTTTTATACTCAGAACAAGTTGAGTGTAATGAGAATGAAGCAGGAGAAACATATGCATATACATACAACGAAAAAACTTCCAAAAGAAAAAGAATTAATGTAGAGTCTACATTATCTGTTGCTCGATAATCTTAGTCAATTTATTTCGCTGAGAGTTAGATAAAATTTTTTCAAATTACAAAGACTTCTGATCGAAGTCTTTTTTGTTAATTTTTTAGATACATTTGAAGGAAACAAAAACTTATGAAAACCAAAACTCTATTTCTTTTCGTATTTTCTCTTTTTGCTTTTCACAGCGTATTTTCTCAGGATTTACAGCAAGTAATTAATGAAAAAAAATCCAAGCTTACTACTAATGTAGACTTAAAGGAAAAGGCAACAATCTATTCTGACCTTACTTGGTATTACGCAAGTATTTCTATAGATTCCGCACTAGTATATGGGAAAAAAGCAATTAATAGTGCTGAAGAATTAGGTGACAAAACCTTACTTTCTCAGGTTTATAGTGATTTGGGCGCAGTTCACTTTCGAAATAACGATTACAAAAAATCTGAAGAGAATTATTTAAAATCTTACAAAATAAGAAAAGAACAAGGTAACAAAGCTGGAATTGCAAAATTGAATAACAATCTTGCAAATATATATCAAAGTACCTTCCGGTATAAAAAAGCAATGCAAATGTATTTAGAAGCTTTGCAATATTTTGAAAATATCGGTGATTCGAAAAACAAATATATTACAAAAGCCAATATAGGAGCATTATTTACCAACTTTAAAAATTATGATCAAGCAGAAAAATACATTAAAGAAAGTATCTCTTATTTTGAAAAACAAGAACAAACCACAGAGACAAACAGTAGATTATGTGAGTATTATTTGAATATTGGGAAAAACTATCAGGGTAAAAAAGATTACGAAAAAGCACAAACATTTTTTGATAAGAGTTTAAAGATTTGTCAGCAAGTTGGTAACAATCAAGGTATTGCATTTTCCGCAAGAAACAAAGCAAATCTCATCCTGATGAAAAAGCAGAAAGCAGACTCCTTGGCATTGGCAAATATAAAAACATCGGAACAATATAGAAAAATTCTACATTCCAAAATAGATATTGAAAGTAATGAACTTGAGTTGGCTCAAAATTATATTGTAAGTAATGATTTGGTGAAAGCTAAAAAAATATTGTTAAAAATTAAACCTGTCTTCGAAAAAGAAAAATCACAAGATAATCTATTAAGTGTATATAATTTGCTAACCGAAATTTATCATAAAACAAATCAATCTGATAGTGCTGATTTTTACTTCAAGCGGTATATAAAGACAAACGATAATCTTATAAACACTTCAATTAGAGAAGAATCTACTGAACTTGAACAAAAATACGAAACAGAAAAAAAACAAAACCTAATTAATCAGCAACAATTTGAAATCAAACAAAAGAATATCTGGTTGATTTTTGGCGGAATTTTATTTTTAACAACATTAATTTCAGCATTTTTCATTTATAAAAATTATAAAAACAAGCAGGACAAAAAATTACAAAAAGAAATTTTCCGCCAGAAAGAAATGGAAACCAAAGCACTTTTCGAAGGCGAACAAAATGAGAGAATCCGAATTGCCAGAGACCTTCACGACAGCGTTGGACAAATGTTATCATTAGTAAAAATGAATCTCTCTTCTCAGGAACAAACTTCGGAAAATGACAATGTTCAAAGCTTGGTTGATAAGACCATTTCGGAAGTCAGAAATATTTCTCACAATTTGATTCCTGAAGAGCTTAATTTTGGAATCTTTCCAGCTCTCGAAAATCTTACTGATAAAGTTAATTCTTCTTCGAAAACAAAAATGGAGCTTCAAATTCCGGATGAAATCAAAGCGATAAAATTCCAGAAACAAAACGAACTCTCTATTTACAGAATCGTACAGGAAGTTGTCAATAATATGATAAAACACTCTGATGCAAGTTCTGTTAATCTATCAATTAAAAAATTAGAAAATAGTCTAGTTATTAGTATCAAAGACAATGGAAAAGGTCTTGATGATGATTCAATTTCAAATTCGTCTGGAATTGGCTGGAAAAACATCAATGCGAGAGTTCATATGATGGACGGGAAAATAAAAATCGAATCAGAGAAATTAGCAGGAACACAAATCGAAATTACTTTACCACAAAATGGATAATCAGGAAAAAATCAACATACTTCTCGCAGACGATCATCAAATGATGATTGACGGAATCAGGAATTTGCTATCGAAAGAAACCAATTGCAATATTGTAGACGAAGCCAACAATGGCCAAGTCGCTTATGAAAAAGTCGCTGCAAATCCTGAAAATTTCGATTTGATCTTAACTGATATCAGTATGCCTTTGCTAAGCGGAACCGAACTTTGCAAAATGATAAAAAGCGAACTTCCTCATATTCAGGTTTTGATTTTGTCAATGTATAATAACTCAACTGCTGTGAAAGAAGCTGTTTTGGCAGAGGCTGATGGATATATTCTTAAAAATGCTGGAAAAGACGAACTTTTGAAAGCAATTCATAGGATTTCAAACGGCGGAACTTACTTCTCCCAGGACATTATTCCATTGATCTATAATCAATATCACAAAGAAAAGATTCAAAACGAACAGCTTTCGTTATTAACAACAAGAGAACGCGAAATCCTAAGTCTGATCGTAAAGGAAATGACCAGCGAAGAAATCGCAGAAACACTTTTCATCAGCAAAAAAACGGTTGATAATCATCGTCAGCATATTTTGGAAAAGACAGGCTGTAAAAGTACGGTTGGATTGGTCAAGTTTGCGATTAGATTGGGTTTGGAGTGAAATCAAATTTATTTCTTCGCTCTAAAAATAGATTTTAATAATGTAAAAACAAAGCACAAAAACAGAAATGTTAAAACAAACATTACAAACTGAATTATTAGAACTGGAGTCAAATAATCTGTTTCGCCATATCTATATCCAAAACTAATTATCGTTACCGGAAAAGTAATTAATAATGTATAAATTGTCCAATCTCCATATAATAAATCGCTTCCGGCAACATTACAAACGGCTAAAGTTCCAATTCCAACATATATTGCTGAAATAAATAATTCTATTTTTCTGGATTTTATGAAAGATTTGAACTCATTCATTTTACCACTTCGCCAATCTCTTAAGATAAGCCTGAACAGTATTTTCCAAACCAAGATAAAGAGCTTCCGAAATCAAAGCGTGACCTATGGAAACTTCCAAAAGATTCGGGATATTGTCTGAGAAATATTTTAGATTTTCTAAACTTAAATCGTGTCCTGCATTAATTCCCAAACCAAATTCACTTGCAACAACAGCAGTTTTGAAGTACGATTCTATAGCTTGTTCTTTATTTTTAGGATAATTGGTTGCGTAAGCTTCTGTATAAAGTTCGATTCTGTCCGTTCCGGTTTCTGCCGCAAACTTCACCATTTCCGGATTTGGGTCAAGGAAAATCGAGGTTCTGATTCCGGCGTTTTTGAATTCAGTAATAACAGATTTCAAGAAATCAAGATTCTTTTCGCAATCCCAACCTGCGTTTGAAGTAATCGCATTATCAGCATCAGGAACCAAAGTCACTTGCTCCGGTTTCACTTCCAAAACCATATTAATAAAAGGTCTGTGAGGATTTCCTTCGATATTGAATTCTGTCTTTACCAACGGCTTCAAATCGTAAACATCTTTTCTCGTGATATGTCTTTCGTCCGGTCTTGGGTGAATTGTAATTCCCTGCGCTCCGAATCTTTCCAAATCCAAAGCGACTTGAGTTACACTTGGAACATCGCCTCCTCTTGCATTTCTCAACGTTGCGATTTTATTGATATTGACACTAAGTTTGGTCATAATTTATAAATGATAATTGATTTTTATATTTTGTTTACATGCATTATCTCGAGGTCAAATTCTTTGGAAGCCACCAAAAGATGGTCAAAAATATCGGCTTGGATTTGTTCAAAATTCTCCCAGTTAGAATCATTCGCAAAACAATAGATTTCCAAAGGCATTCCTTGTGGTGTGATTTCCATTTGGCGAACCATTACAGTTCCGGTTTGGTCTATATTAGGATTATTTTTGATATAATTGTAAGCATAGATTCTGAAAGTTCCAATGTTGGTCAATTGCTTTCCATTGATGATTTCGTCAGAGTTTTTCAAAGTACTTTTCTCCAAATCAATTTCTTTTTTCTTTTCAAGAAGATAGTCTTCAATCAGATTGATTTTAAGCAGTTCATTGAAAAGATTTTCATCCAGAAACTTAAACGATTTGATATTGAAAACAATCGACTTTTTGATTCGTCGCGTATTGGTTTCAGACATCACCTGCATATTTTTAATTTCCGTTGTCAGCAAGTCATATGTTGGGATTGTGGAAAGCGTCTTGTCAAAGTTTCTGATTTTTGTCGTCAACAAATCGATATCTTCAATATTCCCTTCTATCGAATATTTTGGAATGGCCACCCAATCTCCTACTTTCAGATTCTTGGATGTCGCTACGTGAATTCCGGTTACAAAACCTAAGATTGTATCTCGGAAAACCAAAACCATAACCGCAGTTATCGCTCCAAGACTTCCCAAAACAGTTGTACTACTAATTCCGAATAAGACACAAATCGCAATCACTCCAAAAATAAATCCTCCAAAAATCCGAACCGTTTGTGAGATAGAATTAATGGCGATTATCTTGTAATAATCTTTCTGTATCAGGTAATAATTCTGCAAAACTTTGATGAATCGGAAAGCCATATTAGCAATGACAAGAACAATCAAAATCCCTATCAATCTTTCAAGAAAAACAAAACTTTTCGGATGCCTGTAAAAGATTGAAAACAATGCATAATTACCAAATCCTAAAGCTAAAATGTTAGCCACAGAATTAGTAACTTTTGCTTGATAAATTGACTTCATCACAGGATATTTTTCTTTATCAAAAAAAAATCTAAAGACTAGATTGATTCCATTTTTTAAAAGAAAAGAAACCAAATAAATAAGGAATATCAGAAGAAGGAACTTAAACATAATCTGCGCAGACAGAACAAACTCATCTGGAAAAAAATCTCTGCAGAAGAAATGAATTTCATCACTGATTTGTTGAAGAAAATCTTTATAATCTATAAGTTCATTTTTCATTGAGAAGAATTATTTTACAAAAATAAGCATAAAAAAAATCTTTTGGCATTAGTTTGAATGTTGTATTTTTAAATAAATTTAAAAAACTATGGATTCTGTTTTTATAGACATAATCGCTTTGATTCTTCTTTTCGTAGGAATGCTGGGAACTTTCCTCCCTGTTTTGCCCGGATTGTTATTGAGTATATGTGGGTTACTGATTTTCAAATTTGGGACAGAAAATAATATGCCAATGATGTATGTCTGGATTTTCGTTTTTCTGACAATTGTTTCCACAGTTCTCAATTATATTATCCCCGCAAAAACAAACAAAAAATACGGCGGAACACGTTACGGGAGCATTGGGTCTTTTATTGGAACCCTTCTTGGGTTATTTTTTATTCCGATTCCGTTGGGGTTTTTAATAGGAATGTTACTAGGCGTTTTTGTAGGCGAATTATTACACGATATCAATGATAGGAAAAAAGCTTTCAACTCTATGAAAGGTGCTTTTATTGGTTTTGTTTATGGAACAGGATTTAGTTTGATGGTAGGGCTGGCAATGTTTTTGGTTGTTGGTTATTATATTTTCTTTTAAATTTAAGGTAATGAATTTCAAATCACTTTTATTTGCTCCAATTTTATTATTAATGAGCAATTGTACAACACAATCTCAGACTCAGGCTTCTGAGAACGGAAACAAGACAATCACAATCGGAATTAATAAAACAGCAAAAATTCCTAATTCAAAAATCAGTTTGGAATTCAAGAATATTTTGGAAGACAGCCGTTGTCCCGTTGATGTTACCTGCGTTTGGGAAGGAATTGCAATTGCTGACATTAAAGCAAATTCCGGACAGAAAACAGCCGATTTTCAAGTTGCAACAAGAGATTTCCAACCGAAAAGTGCAAGCAAATCTTTTAGTTTTTCCGGCTACCGATTTACATTAACGGATTTGAAACCTTATCCTGGCGGAAAAGAAACGAGTGAATCTGTGACATTTAAATATGAGAAAGAAGAGTAATTTGTTGATGGTTTGTAGTTGTTAGTTGATGGAATTTTCGACTCAAAAACTCTCCTACTCTCAAATCAACCCCAAATAATCTCCTTCTTGCCTTTATTTTTAAGATATTCATTAATTTTCGAAAACGGTTTACTTCCAAAAAAACCTCGGTGAACGGAAAACGGAGAAGGATGCGCAGATTGAATGATGAAATGTTTACTTTGGTCAATCAATACAGATTTTTTCTGTGCAAAGGCACCCCAAAGAACAAAAACTACATTTTGTTTTCTATCCGAGATCTGTTTGATAATGTAATCTGTAAAAGTTTCCCAACCAAGGTCCTTATGTGAATTTGGCTGATGTGCCTGCACTGTCAGAGTGGCATTCAGAAGGAGAACGCCTTGTTTCGCCCAATCTTGTAAATCTTTATTTTTTCTTTCTACTCCGATATCATCCTTTAACTCGATGAAGATATTTTTCAGCGAAGGAGGCGCAGTCACACTTTCTGAAACCGAGAAGCAGAGTCCATTGGCCTGCCCGTCATTATGATAAGGGTCTTGCCCAATGATCACGACTTCCACATCATCAAACTCCGTCAGTTCCAAAGCACGGAAAATCTCATTTTTTGGAGGAAAACATTTCGTAGAATTGTATTGAATTTTTACTTTCTTCCAAAGATTTTCAAAATAGTCACTTTCTTTAATTAGCTTTAAAACTTCACTCCAAGTCATTTCTGATATTTTTTTACAAAATTAAATTTAAAAAAAGTATTAATGCAAAGGCACAAAATATTTTATTCAAAATAGATTTATAAGTCTCAAATTAAAAAACACTTTTGATTTCCTTCGAGAACCTAGGATGACATTAATATCAAAATTAACTCATTGTCAGGCTGAGGCTCTCGAAGCTATTGATAAATAATAAATTCATGAATAAAACTTTTGCGACTTTCATCAATGAAAATAACTTTAAGCTTTTGCAACTTTGCGTCAAAACCAACAAAGCAAATATGCTGACTTTTCCCGTGAATTAAAGTTAATTTCTCTTAAAAGGTCTTTGGCTTAATTTTTAATGTAATAAATTCGGGCAAAATTTAACATTTATCTGTAAAAACAGCCCAAATTAGAATGAAAATCTGGAATAGTATTATTTTCTCAACAATTTTTATGGCCAATTTATCAGCAC
>QFQW01000022.1 GCA_003248755.1 Chryseobacterium sp.
ATAACGAATCCCGTAATGTTTTTGTCATCATCAATCTTAGCAAACAAAGTAAATGTATCTGCAAATCCTGCATTGGAAATCCACATTTTTTGTCCATTAATAATATAATGTTTTCCGTCCTCGGAAAGTTTAGCTCTTGTTTTCCCGCTGTTGGCGTCCGAACCTGCATCCGGCTCAGTCAAACAATAGGCTCCGAATTTAGTTCCGGCAGCCAAGTCCGGAAGGTATTTCTGCTTTTGTTCCTCGGTTCCGTAAAGCAGGATAGGAAGCGTTCCGATTCCGGTATGCGCGCCATAAGCCGTTGCCAATGAACCTGTAGAACCGGAAAGGTAATCGCAAGCCAGCATTGTGGTCACGAATCCCATTCCCAAACCGCCGTAAGCTTCCGGAACAGCAATTCCCAAAAATCCCATTTCCCCGATTTTACGCATTACTTCTTCCGTGTAAGCGTAATCTTTTTTCTCGAATCTTTCCTTATTCGGAACTACTTCTTTATCGATGAATTCCTTAGCAGAATCACGAAGCATCTTTTGTTCTTCGGACAATTCCTCGATGCTGAAAATTTCCTGAGCAGTAATATCCCTTACAAGGAATTCGCCACCGTCTAATGTTTTTGTATCTGTTGACATAATGTTTATTTTGTGATTTTAAATTTTAGATTATAAATTTTAAATGTAAGATTCGCTGTTATAAATTTTCAGATGAAGTTTTGATGATTTTAGTTAGAATATTAATGATGCTTTCGATTTCTTTTAAATAAGAATCAACCTCAATCTCTACAAGATTTGATGACTGATAAAGCTTTAACCAATATTTTGTTTCTCTTGCCTCTTTGTTTGCAATAGAAAGTTTTGAGATAAAATCTTTTTTAGATTGAGCAGCAATTGCTTCTTCTACATTTGCACCAATCGAAGTTCCACAACGAAGAATCTGTTTTGAAAGAATGTATTCATTCTGAGATTTACAAATCGTATAAAATTTAATTATACTTAATGCAAATTCAAATGTTTTATTCTGAATCAAATTATCTTCTTTGAAGCTCATCTCATCTAAAATTTATAATTTAAAATCTATAATTATTAAAGAAGTTCGAATACACTCGCCGCACCCTGACCAGTTCCTACGCACATTGTGACAACGCCATATTTGCTTTGTCTGCGTTTCATTTCATCAAGAAGTTGAACAGTCAGTTTAGTTCCTGTACAGCCAAGTGGATGTCCAAGTGCGATTGCGCCTCCGTTTACGTTTACGATTTCAGGATTGATGTTCAATTCTCTTAAAATGGCGACTGATTGCGAAGCAAAAGCTTCGTTCAGTTCAAATAAATCGATATCCGATTGTTTAAGACCAGCTTGTTCCAACGCTTTTGGAATGGCGTACATTGGACCAATTCCCATAATTCTTGGCGGAACACCAACTGTAGAATAGGAGAGAAGTCTTGCAACTGGCGTCAGATTTAATTCTTTGACCATTCTTTCGGACATTACCATTGTGAAAGCAGCGCCGTCAGAAGTCTGAGAAGAGTTACCTGCTGTTACAGAACCATTGGCAGCGAAAACAGGACGAAGTTTTGCCAAGGCCTCGATTGAAGTATCAGCTCTCGGACCTTCATCTTGTTTGAATGCATATTCTTTGGTCTGGATTTTTTCCTTTTCATCCAGGAAATTATATTTCACATCAATCGGAACAATCTGATTTTCAAATTTTCCTTCCTGTATCGCTTTAATTGCTTTCTGATGTGAATTGTAGGCAAATTGGTCTTGTTCCTCACGACCCACTTTGAATTCTTTGGCAACCGCTTCCGCCGTTAATCCCATTCCCCAATAGTAATCGGGATTTGATTTGGCTAAATCCGTGTCCGGGATTGGTTTGTAGCCACCCATTGGAATGTAAGACATACTTTCTGCTCCACCTGCGATGATGCATTCTGCCATTCCGGCTTTGATTTTCGCTGCCGCAATCGCAATCGATTCTGAGCCTGAGGCACAATATCTGTTGACTGTCACTCCCGGCACTTTGTCCGTATCCAATCCCATTAGTGAAATGAGTCTTGCGACATTCAGTCCTTGTTCTGCTTCCGGCATTGCACAACCGACAATCAAATCGTCGATGCGGGCCGGGTCAAGATTTGGAACATCTTTCATCAGACGTTCTATCACAGTTGCCGCCATATCATCCGAACGGGTAAAACGCAAAGAACCTTTCGGTGCTTTACCAACTGCTGTTCTGTATCCTGTTACTATATATGCTTCGTTCATAGATTAGAGATATTTAGACAAGAGATTTGAGACTCTTGTCTGGTTTTAATAATTAATATTTTTCTTAAGATTTTCTTTGAAGACAAAAATCATTTTTTGAATTTCATCCAACTTATTTAATAATGATTCATTTATTCCTATTGAGATAAAATTTAATCTTTCACAGATAATAAGTTGGGTAACTGCACATCTTTTGATTTGAGAAGAAAGTCCGTATTTTTCTTCAATCGGCATATTGACCAAAGCTTTATAAACTTCAATTACTAAATCAATTGAATCATTCCAAATTTTTAATTTTCTAATATTATGCATAATCTAAGTCGTCTTTTTGTCTCTTGTCTCCAATCTTCAAATCTCTTGTCTAATTCCTCACCGGTTTTCCTGTTTTTAACATTCCACCGATTCTCTCGAGCGTTTTTCTTTCTCCACAAAGTGATAGAAATGCTTCTCTTTCCAAATCCAATAAGTATTGTTCAGAAACTTCTGTCTGCTCAGAAAGATTACCGCCGGTCATTACGTAACCAATTTTGTTAGCTATTTTTCTATCGTGTTCTGATGCGTAACCACCTGCAACCATTTGGTCAGTTCCAACGTAGAACATTCCCATTGCTTCGTTTCCTAGAACTTTAACTTTCTCAGGAACTGGCGGTGTGTAACCTAATTCATCCAAAACAATCGCCTGACGTTTGGCTTCTGCAATTTGTCTGTCTTTGTTGACAACGATGATATCTTTATCTGTCAGAATTCCCATTTGTTTAGCTTCCCAGGCAGAAGTTGCCACTTTTGCCGTTGCGATATTCATAAAATAATTTCGAAGATGATTGGTCTTAACATCGTCTGGAAGTGTTCCTTTCAATGCTCTCAATGCAAATTCTTTTGTTCCGCCACCTCCTGGAATCAGACCAACGCCAACTTCCACCAAACCGATGTAAGTTTCCGCTGCAGCAACGATTTTGTCCGCGTGCATAGAGAATTCACATCCACCGCCAAGCGTCATTCCGAAAGGTGCAGCGATGACAGGAATTGATGAATATCTTAGCTTCATAGAAGTCTGCTGGAACATCGCAATCGCCATATTCAGTTCGTACCAATCCTGTTCAACAGCCATCATCATTACCATTGCGAGATTAGCGCCGACTGAGAAATTGTCAGCCTGATTTCCTACAACCAAACCTCTGTAATCTTTCTCGGCAATGTCGATGGATTTATTAAGACCTTCCAAAACGCCACCTCCAAGAGAGTTCATTTTTGAACGGAACTCGAAGTTCAAAATACCGTCACCAAGGTCAATTAATGCAGATTCGGAATTGGACCAAACTATTTTTTCTTTTCTGATATTATTAAGTATAATGAAAGCATCCTGACCAGGAATTGGTTCGTACGATTTTGTATTCTGATTGTAGAATAATTGTTTTCCGTTTTCCAGCTTGTAAAAAGATTCGTTTCCGGAAGCCAGCATTTCTTTTACCCAATCAGCGACTTTATAGCCTTCACTTTCAACCAAATCAATTCCTTTCTGAACACCAACAAAATCCCAGTTTTCGAACGGTCCGTATTTCCAGGCATAACCGGTTTTCATCGCATCATCGATAGAGTAGAACACATCCGTAATTTCCGGAACTCTTTGAGAAACGTAAGCGAACAATGAAGCAAAATGTTTTCTAATCAATTCTCCGGCTTTGGATTGGTCTTTCAACAAAATCGGCAAACGGTTTTTCAAACTTCCGGCTTCTTTCGCTGTTGTAACGATAGGAAGTTTAGGTTGTTTTGTCGGTTCGTAGCCCAACGTTTGATAGTTAAGAACGAAACGGTTTACATTTCCGCCAGCATCTTTTTCTTTATAATAAAATCCTTTTTTAGCTTTATCACCAAGAAATTTATTTTCAATCAGGAAATTCAGAGTTTTCGAGTCTTTAAGTGCCTGAACCATTTCATCATCTTTAAGATTCGCCTGAAGTCCTTTGGTTACGTTGAAAGCCGTATCTAATCCAACTAAATCTCCCAATTTGAAAGTCCCGGTTTTTGGACGATTCAGCAAATCTCCGGTCAGGGAATCGGCTTCTTCAATCGTTAAACCGATTTCTTCCGTCAATTCCATAATTTTCGCCATCGAGTAGACACCGACTCTGTTGCCGATAAAACCTGGTGTATCTTTACAAAGAACCGTTGTTTTTCCGAGGAACTTTTCACCGTAAGACATAAAGAAATCAATCACAGATTGGTCTGTTTTCGGACCAGGAATCACTTCAAATAATTTCAGATATCTCGGTGGATTGAAGAAGTGTGTTCCGCAGAAATGTTTCTGGAAATCTTCTGACCTTCCTTCCGACATCAGATGAATCGGGATTCCCGATGTGTTAGAAGTTACCAAAGTTCCTTCTTTACGAAGTTTGTCCACTTTTTCAAACATCGATTGTTTGATATCCAGTCTCTCGACAATCACCTCAATGACCCAATCCGAATTTTTAATTTTTTCGAAATCATCTTCAAAATTTCCAACCGTAATTCTGGAGGCAAAAGATTTGTCATAGATTGGTGAAGGATTACTTTTCAAAGCGTTGTCAAGATGACCTTGCGCCACGCTGTTCCTTGTTTTTTTGTCGGCATTTTCCGAGTCTTTCGGAGGCATATCCAACATCAAAACCTGAATGCCGTTACCTGCCAGATGACAGGCAATCCCGGAACCCATCACGCCGGAACCGAGAACCGTAACGTGTTTTATTTTTCTGTTCATTATTAGAAAATATTTTTATGATTTATTTAATTTAAATTTTTATCGCAAAGGCGCAACGTTTTTTAATTGTAATTGTTTTCTAAGGTGCTATAAAATCGAAGATTTTATTTCTTTGCGACTTTAAGGAACTATTTTTTGTGTCTTTGCGATAAACTATTTTTTGTGATTTAATTCGTTTGCGATTTTTAGAATGTCTGTCATCACTTCCTTGAAAACTTCGAATTTCTCAGGCGCAATTCTTTCCAATACTTTTTTATTGAAATTAACAACAACTTCCTTCGAAAGATTTCTGGAGTTGACACCTTTTTCAGTCAATTTGATAATCACTTCGCGTTTGTCGGTTGTGGTTTTTTCCTTGTAGATATAACCGTTGTCTTCTAAAAGCTTGATGATTCTCGTCAAAGAAGTAGGTTCAATCGCCATTTTTGGACCAAGATTAGTACTTCTCGTTCCTTCTTTTGGGTCAATTTTAAGTAGTGTAAGTGCTTGAACTGCAGTTGAATTGTACAGGGAAGCTTGGTCCGAATACATTTTCGAGACCGCTAACCAAGCCGACTTTAACATCAAGTCAACACTTTCGACTTTTTCTGAATTTTTCTTTTCCATAACTAGCATATTGAAGTGCTTTTTACAAATATAAAAAAAATACTATGCATGCATAGTATTTTGATATTAAGTTGTTTAAGTTGTTGATTAATAACAGATTAATTGTTATGCGAATCTTATTAAATAAAATTGAAGAAAATCTATTTAGTTAGAAATACTTGATTTAATCAATGTTTGCAGAGACTGTTTAATTTCGGTCAAATTATGACAATTATCATAAAAATCCTCCAAATTTAGTTCCCAAAAATCATTTTTAAACGTCAATTTAATTTTTCTTAAATCTTGGGAGAAGTTTTTCTGGAGGTAAGAAAACATCATTTCTTTTTCCAATTTCGGTGCATCAATTTCAGGAGCATGAAATGTCCGGTTAAATTCTAAAATCTTTGGCGTAATCAGTTCCGGGTTGTTAAGAATAACTTCTTCGGAGATTCCACTGATAAGTTTTTTTTCTTTAATCCACCAGATTTTATCAGAAAATTCCTTTGCCAACCGCCAGTCGTGGGAAGAGAAAAGAATCAATTTGTTTTCTGATTTTGCAAGATTTCTGAGAAGTGATAAAATCATTAATTTAGTTTCTTCATCCAAATGTGTGGTTGGTTCGTCCAAAATAATGAAAGGAGAATTCTGAGCCAAAGCTCTTCCAATAAACGTTTTTTGAAGATTGCCATCGGATAATTCGGTCAGTTTTTTATTCTGATGTTCAGAGAGATTAAGTTTATTGATGATTTCTGCAATTTCCTGTTTATCAGTTTTATTCAGTTTAAAATAATAAGGATAATGGATATATTTTCCAAGCGAAATCAAATCGGTAACCGTATAATTATCAGGGATTTCAGCTTTAGAAAAAACAATGGCAATCTGAGAAGCTATTTTGTTAGAATCTAGTTTTTGAATCGATTTTCCATTGATGGAAATTTCGCCTTTCAATAGTTTATTCTGCCCAAGAATAGATTTGATTAAGGTGGTTTTCCCGATGCCGTTATTTCCCATTAATAAACAAACTTCCCCTAATTCCAAAGACGAATTAATCTCCGAAACCAAAGGTTTTGAGTAACCGATTGTTGCTTGTTTTATTTCTAAGAACATATTTTATTATTTACACAAAGACACAATGATAATTTTATTTTGGTTATGTTTTAAGGCACAAGGTTTGAAAATCTTCGATTTTTTTACTGAATTAGTTTTTACTTTTTCTACAAATAACCGTTTATTACTCTAGAAATACCTGCTTTAAATGTTTCTTCATTAAAGTTAATAAGTAAACCTAATTTACAATCTGTCATTTTTAGATAAGTTAGTAGCTGTGCTTTGTGAGAGGGGTTTATATATTCCACTGCTTTGATTTCTAATACTAATTTTGATTCAACTAAAATATCAATACGAAAAGCATTTTCTATTTTCAGTTCTTCATAAATTATTGGTAATATTATTTGTTTTTCAACTTTTAATCCTTGCTTCTGTAACTCATAAAACAAACATTCTTCATAAACATTCTCAAATAAGCCAGCACCTAATTTTTTATGAATCTTGAGTCCGGCATCAAAAACTATTTTTGATAATTCATTTTCTGTCATTTGTATTTTTTTCGAAGATAAAATAAAATGGCATATTTCACACAAAGGCCCTAAGATTTCTTTTTTAGAGTACAAGGATTAACTTTGTTAAAAAAATGAAAATCTTCGATTTTCTAGTGCCTTAAAACATTTTCAATTAATTCAAAAAAATCTTAGTGCCCTTGTGTTAAACTTTTTTCTTCATCAACATCAACAATATCACAGGAATTCCAAAGAACGTTGTGATAATATTAATCGGGAATTGACTCAACTCAGAAATAATCGAAAAAACCTGCATTATAAAGATACCCAAAATCATATTCAGAATCCATTGATGCCAAAGCTGCGCAGGATTCCAAATCATTCTGCAAAAATGCGGAACTACAACTCCGATAAATAAAATCGGTCCTAAAAATGCCGTAACCGAAGCGGAAAGTAGGGAAGAAGCTACAATAATACTGATTTTCAGCTTAGATTGACTGATTCCAAAACTCTGTGCATAAGCTGTTCCGAGAGCATTTCCGATTAAAGGTTTTATAGATTTGAAAGTGAAAATTAATCCAACAATGATTAAAACTATAAGAATTAAAATCTGAATCAAACTCGCCTGGTTATTCGCTCCGAAAGTCCAGAGCATATAATTCTTTAAACTTTGACTTTCCACATAAAACTGGAGAAAGGAAACAACAGCGCCAGCTAAAGCCGAAATCAAAAATCCGAAAATAATAATGAAACTTTTATCCCGAAATCGGTTCGAAAATAACAGTAAAATCATCATCAGAACAATACTTCCAATGATGGATGATAAACTGATAAAGCTGTTCTGTAAAAAATCTGGAATAACAATATCCTGTGAAAAGAAAATGTAAAATGCCACAAACAAACTGGAAACTGAAGTAATTCCCAAAACATCCGGCCCAGCTAAAGGATTTTTGAAATATTCCTGCAAAAGGAATCCGCTTGTCGGAATGGCAATTCCCGCCAAAAGCATTGCCAAAGCACGGTTAATTCTAAAGCCCGCAATCTGAAAATTATCTGATTCTGAATTGAAAAAATCTGAAAAATTCAGTTTTGCAAAACCAATATTTATGTTAATCATCAAGGAAATAAGAATTCCTATTATGATTAAAAAACAAATTATTTTATAGTTTTTTGTCACAGACTTTTATAATGAATAAGTTGGGTTTATACTTCCAACAGTAACATCCCTATCATTTATTTTTATACTTCTTTCTGCTTGTGAACTCTTGTCTAAAATTTTTTTGATTTTCTGATTTAGCATTTCTTCGGTCATAGAACCAACGGTTTCGTCAGATTTATCACCTTTTCTGATTAATGTAAAGGGAATTGCTTCTCCATTCCAGGATTGGAAATTTTGCTTGAAAAATTCTTGCTTCAAAAGCATTCCGTCAAGAAGAATTACATTTTTTCTGATATCATATTCGTCTGCAAAATCGCTGACTTTGGTTGCCCAATCCGTTTTGTTATCAAGACTCACAAATGTGAATTTCACGGGTTGATTGGTCAATTCATCCATTTTTTTTCTGAAATGCGGAATCTCCTGCATACATGGCCCGCACCAAGTTGCAAAAAAATTAGTCACATATAGCGTGTCAGAATGATTGGACTTCAAAACTTCCGTGATTTTTTCAGGAGAAAGTTCTGTCAGTTCTGCAACATCAGCTTCCGATTTTGTCGGCTCAACTTGTATCGAATCATCTTTTGCTTCGGTTTCAGCTACTTTTTCGTCGTTCTTTTTACAAGCTAAAAGGCTGAGTGATAAAACGGAATATATCAGGAATTTTCTCATAGTTTTATTTCAAGGTTTGATTTTAACAATCTTATTTTCTTTAATTATAACAATTTCGCTATTGTTTTTTCTCTTGAATTCCAACATCTTTTCATAGGCTTTTTCAAGACCTTTTAGGATTTTTTCTCGTCTTTCTATTTTATTTTCTGTTGTCATAATAGCTTTTTAGTTCGTTAAACTTTTCTTGATTATAAATATTGATTTCTGTCTCTGAATTTTTTTCAGCAATGAGAATGTGCTTCCCTTCAGAATTATCAAAAATCAAAGTCTGATTTACAATTGGTAGATAAATGTTGAATAAATTGAAAATACCATTATAATACCGTCTGATAATTACATCTTCGGAAATATGGTGTCCACCTTCTTTGACTCTTATTTTTACACGTTCAATTGCCAATTCAGGATTTTTTAACCAAAAGAAAAGTAATGTAGTATTGTAACCTTGTTCTTTTGCTTTCAGAATTTTCTGTTTGTAGGTTTTGGTTGCCAGGGTTGTTTCAAAAGCAAAATTTTCATTTTGTAAAAATAGCTCATCAATACGATTAAGCATAATTCTTCCAGATTCAAATGCTACTTTTTCTGGTTGAAAAGGCGAAAGGCCTTTTGCAATTTCATCTGCATTTACAAATTCCTTACAATCTAATATTTCGGGCAAAATTGTAAAAGATGCAGTGGTTTTTCCAGCACCGTTACAACCTGCAATTATATAAAGATTTTGCTCTTTCAAGATTTTAAAATTAGATTTTTTCTTTTGTCAATTTTCATTAAATTTGATTCTTGACAATGGAGAATCAATTAACAATCGCAAATCAACCTCAGTTTCACAGGCTAAAAATAGCTAAAAAACGACAACTTACCAAAAATGCTTTTGCATTGGAATTGGCAATTCCCGAGGAGTTGAAATCTCATTATCAATTCCAAGCCGGACAATATGTAACGCTGAAATACCATTTTAATGAAAAGGAAATTCAGAATGATTATTCTTTCACATCTGCACCTTTTGAAAATAAGATTGAGTTAGCAATCAAAATTAATGGTGACGAAAGTTCTACCAATTTTTTATTCGAAAGTTATCATATTGGCGATGAAATATCAGTAAGTGAACCTTTGGGACGATTTTTTATTCCTTCAAGACCAAACGAGAAAAGAACAATTCTGGCTTTTGCTTCCGGAATTGGTATCACTCCGATTTTTAGTCATATCAAGAACATTCTTCACGAAGAACAATTCACCAGAATTTTCCTTTTTTATGGAAACAAAAGTTATGAGGATATTGTTTTGAAGCAGGAATTAGAGGATTTGCAGAAAGAAAATGTTGGTAGATTCGAAGTGTTTTATTTCTTGTCCCAGGAAAAAGTAAAAGACCAATTATTTCAAGGACGACTGGACGAAAAAAAGATTTCTCTTATCATTAATCAAATCCTGCATTTGGATGAAGATGACGAAGAATCCACGATTTGGGACAGTACAGACAAGGTTTTGATTTGTGGTCCCGGCGCAATGATAAAATCCGTTGCGAATGCTTGTTACAATCATGGGATTCCGAAAAAGAATATCCATTTTGAATTGTTTGAGGCTTTTAATGAAGATATTTATCCGACTGAAAAAGAGTTTCCACTCATTGAAAATGTGAATATCAAAATCAAATTCAATCATATTGAAAAAGACGGAATTGTTCTGAAAAATAACGAGCGGAAAATCCTTCAGCAATTATTAGATTTAGGTTACAAACTGCCTTATTCCTGCAAATCGGGAATCTGCGGAAGCTGTCTTTGTTATCTGAAAAATGGCGAAGTGGATATGACAGAAGACGAATATCTGACAGAAAATGAAAAACTTCAAGGAAAAATTTTGCCTTGCGTTTCCATTGCGATGAGCAAAAATGTATCTTTAGATTTTGATTTGTATTAAATGCTCAAGGCGATTATAAATATTACCAAAATAGTTTTCAGGCTATTTGAACTCGGAATTTTGCTGATGATTTTAGCAAACTTCTGGGTGTACGCCCTTACGAGTGGAAGAACTTATACCAAAATAAGCAAAGTTCCGCCAAGAGATTGTGCTTTGGTTCTGGGAACTTCTCCAAAAATGCGGTCAGGAATTGCCAATCCTTATTTTGTAGCGAGAATGGACGCTGTCGGAACGCTTTATCATCACGGTAAAATCAAGAAAATTATTGTCAGCGGAGAAAAAAGTGAGAATTATGATGAAACGGCTGCTATGACAAAGTTCTTGGTGTATAACGAAGGTGTTCCGGAAAATATCATTATTAAGGACCCAAAAGGATTCAATACACACAAAAGCATTCTTCGTTGTAAAAATGTTTATAAGCAGAAAAATGTGATTATCGTTTCGCAGGGTTTTCATAATCTAAGAGCTTTGTTTTTTGCCCGAAATAACGGGATGAATGCACTTGGATTCGATGCGCAGGATGTCAGCAAGAATGAGAGTTTCTACAGAAATCACACCCGTGAATTTTTCGCCAGAGTTTTGGCCGTTTTCTATTATGTTTTGGGAATTTCTCCTGAAGAATAAATAAATTTTAATCGCAAAGGCACAAATTTATGCCTTAAAACTTTATAAAAGTCGCAAAGTGTCTTGGCGACTTTTAATACAGTGATAGTTTATTTGTTTGCGACTTTGCGATAAACTAAATTCTTGGCAGATTCTTTGTAACTTATATATTGGAAAATATAAAAATCGAAGAAATGAAAAATTCAATCAAAATATTAATGGCAGTTTTTGCAATGAGCTTAGTCTCATGTGTTGCAACAACAGATTCTTATGGGTATAATGACCCTTATTATCAGGGATATTCGGATGGTTACAGAGCGGGCTATTATCAATCCCCAGATGGTTATTGGTACGCACCAAACATAGTTTATTATGATTACAACGGCAGTTATTATAGAAATGGTAATGTTTACAACTATAATAGTAGAAATAGAAATACAGTAATTGTTTCTCCAAGAAGAAGTTCTTTACAGGGCCAAATTCCAAATAACGTTCGTTCTCAATCAAATAACGGCACAAGAATTCAGTCTAATAATGTGAGAACTCAATCGAATAATAATATTAGAGTTCAGCCTAATAACATAAGAACCCAACAAAATAATAATATCAGAGTCCAGCCTAATATTAAAGCACAACAAAACAATAATATAAGAGTTCAACCAAGTACAAGAAATCAACAAAACAATATCAGAGTTGCACCTCAGAATCAGGAACAATCACAGCCGCAAATCAGGAATAATGATAATTCCGGACGACGATAATAAAGGAAGCTGCAAATTGCAGCTTTTTTTGTGAAATCAATTTTTTATTTGAGTCCGAAAAAAAAATTATACTATTTTTGTAAAAAATGTAGAGATGCTCGTGATAGGAATTGCCGGAGGAACAGGTTCCGGAAAAACAACTGTGGTTAACAAGATTCTTCAACAACTTAATTTAGAGGGCGTTAATGTCCTTTCTCAAGATAATTATTACCACGACAATCCTAATCTGACTTTGTCAGAAAGAGAGGTTCTCAATTATGACCACCCAAAATCAATTGATTTTGAACTCTTGTTGGAGCATGTTAAAGCACTCAAAAATCATCAGAGCATAGAACAACCGATTTATTCTTTCGTAACACATTCCAGAACGGGCGACCACGTTACTGTGGAACCAAGAAGTGTTTTGATTGTAGAAGGAATTTTGGTTTTGACCAACAAAGAGTTATTGAAAGAATTTGACCTGAAAGTGTTTGTTCACGCAGATTCCGATGAGAGATTAATCCGAAGAATCCGTAGAGATACACAGGAAAGAGGAAGGGATTTGCAGGAAGTTTTGCATAGATATCAGACGACTTTGAAACCCATGCATCAGGAATTTATCGAGCCCTCTAAAAACGAGGCGGATTTGATAGTTCCGAATATGAAGCAGAATTCTGTAGCCATTGATTTCTTGACGACTGTGATTAACAATTCGCTTAAAAAAGTTCATTAATCTTAAATCATTCATTATGAAAGAACTGATAAAAGATATCAAGAAAAAATCGCCTACGCTTAAGTTTTTCCAGACTTATGTTTTCAACAAATATGTGTTGACGTTAGTCGGATTTTTGGTCTGGATGATATTTTTTGACAGCACTTCTTTTCTGGTTATCAATGAGCTGAATGGAGAAATTACACGTTATGAAAACCAGCGTGAATTCTACAAAACAGAATACGAAAAGAATGATAAATTCTATCGTAAGCTAATGAATAACAAGCAGGAAAAAGAAAAATACGCCCGTGAAAATTACTTTATGAAAAAACCGAACGAAGAGATTTTCATATTGGTAGTTGACAGTTCCAAAATCGCTAAAAAATAATACAAAATGAGTTTCATAGAAAATACGTTGGAAGATTGGGAACAGCTTGTAAAAAAGCAGCTCAAAACAGAAAATATTTATGAAATTCTTACTAAAGATAATCTGGAAAACATCATTGTAAAACCATATTATCAAAATAATCTTGAGACAAAAATTCTTCCAAAAGTTGAAGAAAGCACACATCTTGTTGCAGAGCATCAAGATGGTTTGGAAGAACAGGCTTTTGCTTTTCTCTTGAATGAAAATGTTGAAGGTTTAGAGGAAAAAGCAATTTTCATCAACAATCCAGATTTAGCAGAACACATTTTAACAGAAGAAACCAATCGCTATTTTTCTTTGATTGATGTTTTTTCTGATGATAAAAATGTAGAAATCAATGAATATTTGGTTGGTGAATTATTATCAAAATCATTTGAAAGACAGATTGGCGTTGATGTTAGTTTACATCAAAATGCCGGTGCTTCCATCATTCAGCAATTGGCTTTTGCGCTGTCAAAATCTAAAGAATTAATAGAAAAATTTGGTCAGGAGATTCTTGAAAAATTGGTTTTTCGATTTGCAATTGGTTCTAATTATTTTTTCGAAATTGCTAAAATCAGAGCTTTCAAATATCTGTTCAATCAGTTGTCCAAAGAATTTGAAAAAGACTTGATTCCCTATATTTTTGCAGAAACTTCGTTTAGAAATAAGTCTAAAAATGATGCAGATAATAATCTGATTCGTTCAACTCTGGAATTGGCTTCTGCAATGATTGGCGGAGCTGATGCTGTTTTTTCTAATGATTATAAATTTGATGATTCGTCAGAGCTCTCCAAAGAAATTTCTTTCAAACAACAGATTGTTTTAGCTTACGAAAGTATCATTAATGTATTTGAAGACGCATCTTCCGGAAGTTATTTTGTGGAAGATATTACACAACAATTTGCGGAGAAATCTTGGAAATTATTCATTGAAATCGAAGAAAAAGGCGGTTATCTTGAATCTCTGAAGTCTGGTGAAATCCAGAAAATGATTTTTGAACAGGCTGTGAAAGAACAAAGCTGGGTTGAAGAAGGAAAAATCAAATTGATTGGTGTGAATCTTTATCCAAAATTAGATGTCACAAAATCGGTAGATGAACTTTATAATATTAATGAAATCAAGAAAGTTCGTCTGGCGGAAATATTTGAATAATGAAAGACCATTTTAAAGACCTTTTAGAATATAATCTGCATTATAATCAATTATTGATTCAGAATTTTCTGGTAAATAATTATGTGTGGACGGAGAAAAGCAAGAATCTTCTCAATCACATTCTGAATGCACATCAAATCTGGAATGCAAGAATCCTTAATCAAGATACATTTGGAGTTTGGCAAATCAATCCCGATGAAAAGCTTTTGGAAATCAATCAATCTAATTTCGAAAATAGCATCAAAATTCTGAACGAAAGAAATCTTGATGAAATCATCGCTTACAGAAATTCAAAAGGGGATGATTTTCAAAACTCGATTCAGGAGATTTTGTTCCATTTTATCAATCATTCTACATATCATCGTGGTCAGATTGCAATGCTGATGAAGCAGGCCGGATTGGAGCCAATTAATACGGATTATATTTTTTACATAAGAAATATAAATAATTAAATTTTCAAACCACATAGACAACATAGAAAAGGAAATACTTTTTTCTATTAATAAATAAAAATAGACTTTGAAAAACTATTCAATCTATATTTTCTGAAAGAACTATGTGTCTATGAGGTAAATATTTTGTTCATAATTTGCCATCCTAGAATAAAATAAAGTTTTACATTATTCTCAAATTTCTTAAATATTAGCTAAGAATTCGTAACTCTTAACTAAATCACTATCTTTGCAAAAATTTTAGAAAATGAGCGGAGACGGAAATCAATCAGGTAGAAACAAAAAACCAAGACCATCTGGAGGCAACAGACCTTCCGGAAACTCCCGTAGCTCCAGCGACAGTAGAGGAAATTCTGGAGGAAGCAGACCAACAGGTAATTCTCGCGGACCAAAAACTAAAAGAGGTGCAGACCGATTTGACAGCCGTGACAAATATGAAAATGGCGATAGAAAATTCGGACCGAAAAAACCTTTTAGCAGAGCCGAAAAAGACGAAGACAAAACGAAATCTTTTATTCAAAGAAGAAGATTCGAGAAAATAAGCAAAGAGGTTTTCAAAGATACCATCAGACTTAATAAATATATTGCAAATTCTGGGATTTGCAGTAGGAGAGAGGCAGATGAGCTGATTACACAAGGTCTTGTGGAAGTGAACGGAAAAGTGGTAACAGAAATGGGTTACCAAGTTCAGAAAACCGATAGAGTTGTGTTTGACGGACAAAACATCACGCCGGAAAAACCTGTTTATGTTCTATTGAACAAACCAAAAGGTTATATCTCGACAACCAAAGATGATAAAGCCAGAAAAACGGTTATGGATCTGACTGCGAATGCTTCTCCATACAGAATTTTTCCGGTTGGACGGTTGGACAGACAAACGACTGGGGTTATTCTTTTGACGAATGACGGTCATATGACGAAAAAGTTGACGCACCCGTCTTTCAATATGAGAAAAATCTATCACGTTACGCTGGACAGAAAATTGACTAACGATGATATGAAATCGATTGGTGAGGGAATCCGTTTGGAGGAAGGTGTTGCAGAAGTTGACAGTATTTCTTTCATAGAAGGGAAACCTAAGAATGAAATCGGAATCGAGATTCATATTGGTTGGAACAGAGTTATCAGGAGAATTTTTCAAAAACTAGGTTACGAAGTGGAAGCGCTTGACAGAGTAATGTTTGCCGGACTTACCAAGAAAAATATCAAACGAGGACACTGGAGAATCCTTACGGAACAGGAGGTGAACAACTTGAAAATGTTATAAACTAAGAGACTGATTTTTCAGTCTTTTTTTTATATTTAGGTATGAGTAAAATTTATGTTTTCAGTGGTTTAGGTGTTGATAAAAGAGTTTTTGACAATATTAACTTCGAAACTTTGGATGTCGAATTTATAGATTGGATTGAACCTTTGGAAAATGAAAGTCTGGAAAATTATGCTCTTAGAATTTCGAAGAAAATTAATTATGTAAATCCAATTTTGATAGGGTTATCTTTTGGTGGAATGTTAGCTGCTGAAATTTCCAAAATCATTAAAGTCGAAAAGTTAATTCTTATTGCTTCTGCAAAAAACAAGTTTGAACTTCCATTGATCTATCGAATATTTGGAAAATTGAATCTCATAAAATTAATTCCAAAAAAGATTTTCAAACAACAAAACTCAATAACCAATTGGATTTTTGGAATCGAATCTGATTCTGAAAAACAACTTTTGAAAGAAATTTTACAAGATACAGACCTTGACTTTTTCTCTTGGGCAATCAATGAAATCGCAAATTGGAAAAATGAAACTTATCCTGAAAACTGTTTTCATATTCACGGAAATAAGGATAGGATTCTTCCAATTAAAAATATAAAAGCTGATGTTGTAATCGAGAACGGCGGACATTTTATGACTGTGAATAAAGCGAAAGAGATTGAAATTATTATAAAAAAAGCTTCTCAGATTTGAGAAGCTTTTGGTTTTATTTTATTTCATCATAATAGAGAAGTCTATCATCCTTATCAAAACTAATGATTGTAATTTCACGATTTTTTGCTTCATCGTTATTGAAAAATATTGCTCTTGCAGGAAGTCCTGATTCTGGAGCTAGATTTGGATTCCAATAGAGTAGCTCCCGTGTGTCTTTTGTTACTTTTTTGTATGCATCGCTTGTAATATCTGGTTGCTCAAATTCGGCGGCTTTATCATAACCTCTCAAGATTGTTTTATTATTTTGTTCTTTTTTATTGTTTTTGTCATCAGCAAACATATTTCCTCTTTTGGTATATATTGCTACAGCATTCCCAACCAATCCATCATTTTTTAAGATTTTTACCATTGCAATATTGCTGACAGGAAGAGAATTAATCATACTAGCATCTACCGGCATTTCATCCAAAAATAATTGAGCTTGAGAGCCACGGATACTAGGAACATAATTTCCTGAGTTATCCATTGTGAAAGTCAATCCTGCAGCTCTTCCTTGCAACCATTGCATAATATTGAGAGAAGCTTGGGCATCTTGATTTTCATTTACCAGATCAAAAATTGTAGCATTCATACTACTGAATTTTCCACTTGATAGTTCTTTGTCTAATTTTTCTTTTAAATCAACTTTTTTTGCTGTTACTTTTACTTCTTCAATAAGAGTTTCGTCATTAGCAGCTTTTAGAATCTGTTGATTTTTTTTATTCTGAAGTGCTTTGGCAACATCAGAACTTACTTGAGAATTCTGTGCAGAATCTACCAAACGATAATTTGTCGCAGGTAAATTACCTTTGTAAATAATATTATTTGTCAAAGATTGGAAATATATATTAACATTATCAGATTCCGAAGCTTTACTTTTATCCTGATTCAAGTAATAAGAAATAGTCAAGGGTTCATCAAAATAAATATTATTGAGATAGATAAAACCATTGTCATCCGTTACAGCCTGGGAAATTCCTTTATCTGTTCCTCCTGCATTAAATAATAGATTGACGCTTTTATTTGGAATGATGCGACCATTATTAGTGACTTTTCCTTTGAATGATAAATTAGATTCTGGTTTATATTTGATTTCAGGCGTTTTTCCTGCTAGAAGAGAATCCCAATCAAATCGTTTCCAGCTTTCAGAAATTAATAAAGCATCTAACGCATCAGCATTGGTATTCTTAGAAAAATATTGTGCAGGCGCAAAAATCGAAGATGGGAAATCGCCTGTCAACCAAAGTGCACTCAAGATATTATTGTCATTTGTACTTTCAGTCTTAGTATTTTCTTTGACCAAAACCGTGTAGCTTGGATAATCTGCGTCAGGCTCTAACTCGAAACTGTTAAAAGCACGCGGATCATTATTAAGAGAAGTAGAAGCAAAAGTTGGTTGCTCAATCATTAGGTTTTTTGGCTTAACGAAACATAGTCTTTTGGCAACGACTTCTTCTTTATCATTGAATATCACCAATTGCAACACTGCATTTTTATCATCACTGATTTTTGTAGGTATTTTACTGGAAATTTCTGCCGAAGTATTTTTGATGTTAGCTCTGTAAACCATTTGATTATTAATGATTCCAACAATACTGTGACCTTTTAAACCTTCTGGAAGATTACTGCTCTTTAATGTATAATTGATTCCGTCGTTACCGCTTGATATCTGCAGATTAATCCCAGAATTAGCTACAGCTGGCAAAGCAACGGTTTGCTTAGTTCCTTTGTTGTCTTCAACAATGACCTTATAATTTCTTCCGGCTTTTGGCGTTAGACTGAAAGAACTTACATTCTGGTCAAATCCTTTAAAGCTGACTAATTTTTCAGCCGGTTTTTCAGCGTCGATGACATAGCCACTCCAACTCGCAGGCGGAATGCCTTGAGAGAATAATCTTACAGCAATTTTGGTATTGATATTTTCAATAAAAGTTCCACTCTCGGGAAAGGCATTGGCCGTCCATTTTGTATTTTTATCAAGAATCAATCTTTGTTCAGATTTGGGATTGTAAATCGGAACTTGCTTCATAAAATTGAATTCCTCTGAAAAATTAGCCATCCAAGAGGTATAAGCCCTGAAATAATAGATATCTTCCTTCAAAGCTTCAGTCAATACGAAAGAACCGTCACCTTCACCATTTTTCAGAGCAATCGTTCTCTTATCAATCAGATTTTTGTTACGGTCATATAACTCTACAAACAGCGTATTAGAAATAGTTGAACGCCTGTAGCCATCAAAAACGAATGATTTAAAATAGATATTATCTCCAACAATATAATTGTCTTTGTCCAATAGAACATAGACTTTCTCTTGAGTGTAATTCTGTTCCAGATTCTGAATAGCGTTGTCTATTTTACCTTGAGCTTTAAACTGCATCATTCCGGCTACATAAAGAAAAAATATAAATGATTTTCTCATACCAAAAGCGTGTATATTATTTAGAATTTATAAAATCTATCAAAATTACAATTTTTACTTAGGGTAGTTGTATATAGAAACAAACTTTAAGAGACTTTAAGAATTTTAAAGAATAGCAAGTTTCACTTTATTAAGTCTCAAAGAATTCAGAATAACAGAAACTGAACTGAAACTCATTGCAGCCGCTGCAATCATTGGACTTAATAAAATTCCGAAGAAAGGGTAGAGCAGACCTGCAGCTAAAGGAATTCCCAGAACGTTATAAATAAACGCAAAAAATAAGTTTTCCTTGATATTTTTTAAAAGTTTTTCGCTCAATATTTTTGATTTTGCTACACCAAGAATATCACCTTTCAGCAATGTGATTTCCGCACTTTCAATCGCTGCATCGGTTCCTGTTCCCATTGCAATTCCGATATTAGACTGAGCTAAAGCCGGAGCATCATTGATGCCGTCTCCGGTCATTGCTACGATTTTTCCTTCGTTTTGGAGTTTTTTGATTTCGTTCATTTTGTCTTCCGGGAGACAATTGGCTTTGTAATGTTTGATTCCCAATTCTGTTGCGACGGCTTTTGCGGTATGTTCGTTATCGCCGGTCATCATTATGACTTCGATATTTTGAGAATGGAGATAATTGATAGCTTGTTTTGAAGTTGCTTTGATTTGGTCTGAAAAACTTAAAAATCCGAGAACTTTTCCAGCTTTTGCTAAGTAGGAAATGGTTTTTGCCTGGTCTTGACTTTGAATTACGTTTTGTTTTAATGATTCAGGAATTTCGATATTGAAATGTTTTAATAAAGCTTCATTTCCAAGTAATATCTCTTCATTATTGATTGTTCCCTTAACCCCTTTTCCTGAAATATTTTCAAAGTTCTGAATTTTTTCAAATTGTAGGTCAGTATTGTCACTCTGAGCTTGTCGAAGAGTCTCTAAAACCGCATTCGACAAAGGATGTTCAGAATTCTGATTCAATGAACCGGCTAATTTTAAGACTTCATTTTTATCTGTATTTTCAAATGTTTCTATGTTATCCAGACTTGGTTTTCCTTCTGTTAAAGTTCCTGTTTTATCGGTAATCAGGACATTGATTTTATGCATTTCTTCAAGAGCTTCTGCATTTTTGATCAAGATTCCGTTTTGAGCACCTTTTCCAATTCCGACCATCAGACTCATTGGTGTTGCCAAACCAAGAGCGCACGGACAGGCTACAATCAGGACCGCAACAGCATTCACAAATGCATAAATCAATTTATTCTCGCCACCGAAAATATACCATAAAATAAATGTCAGAACTGCAATTCCAATAACTGTCGGAACAAATATCTTCGAGATTTTATCCGCTAATTTCTGAATAGGCGCTTTGCTGCGGCTGGCTTCGTTGACCATTTTGATGATTTGGGAAAGCAAAGTTTCATCACCTACCTTTTCAGCTTTCATCAAGAAAGTCCCATTGCCGTTGATGGTTCCGGAAGTGACTTTGTCATTAGACTTTTTCTCGACAGGAATCGGTTCGCCGGTAATCATTGATTCATCTACGTTGGAATTACCTTCGATGATTGTTCCATCAACCGGGATTTTTTCACCAGGCTTCACTCTTAATATATCATTGATTTTAACTTCTGCCAACGATACTTTTTTCTCGTTTCCGTCAACAAATAGATTGGCTGTGTCGGGTGAAAGATTCATCAAGGCTTCAATGGCTTTTCCTGTTTTCATATGTGCTCTTGCTTCCATCATTTGCCCCATAATTACTAAGGTCAAAATCACACAAACGGATTCGAAGTATAGTGGAACATTTCCTCCGTGAGCTAATTCGTGTGGAAGAATATTTGGAAAAAATAGGGCGACCAAACTAAAAATAAATGCTGCAGCAACACCCAAAGCAATCAATGAGAACATATTGAGATTCCATGTTTTGAAGGAAACCCAGCCACGTTTCATCAGAAACCAGCCTGCATAAAACAGAACCGGCAAAGTCAGAATCAATTCCAAAATTCCCTGAATCTGATGGGAAAAGGGCCAGTCAATAAACATCCCGCCCATCGATAAAATAAAAACAGGAATAGAAAATCCCAAAGCGGTCCAGAATTTTGTCTTTAATAATTTGTAAGTCTCATCTTCGTGGTCATTGTTTTTTGAAGGCTTTGGAACGAGGTCCATTCCACAGATAGGGCAATTTCCTGGTTCGTTCTGTACAATCTCGGGATGCATTGGACAAGTGTATTCAACAGCTTTCTTTTCCGGAATTTTCACCAAATCCATTCCACAAACCGGACAACCGACATTAGAATCATAGACTTTATCGCCTTCGCAGAACATTGGACAATAATATTTTCCGGCATTTTTTAATTGATTGATTGTTGGTTTACTATGGTTGTGGGAATAATGTTGATGTGACTCTTCGACTCCGCTGTTGTCCAAAAGTTCCTGAGTTATTTGCTCTAAGTGCATATGACAAACCGGACATCCTGAATCTGATTCGTAAGTTTTATCGCCTTCACAGAACATCGGGCAAAAATAATCTCCGATTTTATCTTTGAAGCTTTCCGGCAGATTGGTTTTAGAATACGTTTGGGGCTTGTTCCTGTGGTCATCGCGCTCTTCTATCGGAACGAGGAACATATTGCAGACCGGGCATCTTCCGGGTTTGAAATAGAGTTTTTCGCCCTCGCATTCCATCGGGCAATAGTAAACGGAACTTGGTGAAATCCTTTGATTGGGATTGGGATGTTCGTGATTATGATGATTGTGATTTTCCATTTTTCTTGATTTTTAGACATATAGAGCACAAAGTTTTCTATAATAATCTTCACAAAGATTATCTGGTTTCGCCCGATTTGTTATTATTGATACAAATTTCTGAAAAATAGATGCCAATCAGTTATAAATAAATGGAAAGATGTTATATATCCTGTTTTTAAAATTCTAATTCATCAAAATCTTTGATTTCAGAAAGTTTGATGAGTTTCTTTGCCGGTAATTTTTCCCAAGTATCTTTGAATTTTACAACATAATCATCTCCACTATCATCTTTGTTGAGGTTATCTCTTATTAGTTTCTTATTGGTCAGGAAGTTAATGCTTGTTTCTTCTTGTGGAACAGGACCACGGTTGTAGCTTGCATCATAACCAATCAATTCGAAATCCTGATTCTGATGTCTGAATGTGTAATTCCAATAGCCATATCTTCCGTGTGCATAGTTTACAATCAGGTTTCCTTTTTCTATAGAAATAAACAGCTCGGGAGCGTAATAAACACCGCCTTCTTCGTTCTCAGATGAGAAGCAACTGTTATTTTTAAGGGCTAATTCATAGTGGTTGCCTTTGTTCAAGAGAACGATAATCCCTCTTCGGTTTCGGTCTAGCTGCCCACGGGTTTCGTGCTGAATGACTTTGCTTTTATCCGTTCCTTTGATGAGGAGAACCAAATCCTCCAAACCATCTTTGTTCAAATCTCCTTTTATATCTTCTGTTCCGTCTTCTTTATAAATCACATAGCCCTTCGGTATAAAGCTGGAACTATTATCTTGAAATTCTGCAGCTGATTCTATCTTTTTGGATTGAATTGTATCAGAGATTGTATCTTTTTGTTTGGAAATTGGTTGGTTTTTTTCTTCTGATTTGGAATTACAAGCAATTACAAAAAATATCGAACTCAAGTAAAAAGGCAGTTTTTTCATTGTTTTAGTTTTTCGAAATAACAAGATTGACATTCAAAAATAATGCCTTTAGAATTTTACTAAAGGCAATAATAAATTTAACAAAACTATATACTCAATTTCAGAATCTTCTCTTTCAATTCTTGATAGATTTTCTGAGTAAAAGGTTTTTCTATATCTAATTCTTTTCCGTAATGGATGATAGCGCCCGCAAACAATTCGAGTTCGTTGTTTTGTTTTTTGAAGTTGATATCGAGTTGTAAAGAAGTTGGTGTTTCCGCTGGGAAAGTAGATGCCTTTTCGAAAGTCTTTTCGATAATATCATCAGGTAGACCGATTTGTTTTTTATAGGCAATTAGTTTTATTTCCTGCATTATTTGAGTTGCTTCCTGCTTTTGAATATTGTCAATACAAACTGTTCCGATGGACGAATTATATTTTGCAGTAACCAATCCGAAACTGGCTACAAAAAAGAACTTGGTCCAGATATCCACAAACGAATTTTCCTTGAAATCAAAATCAATTCCGCTGTCTTTTATCAACTGAACAATCCAATCAACATCTTGCGAGAAATTAGCAGGGTCTTTTCCAAAAATCAGTTTTCCTGCTTTTCCTTTGTGTTCAACAATTCCTTTTTCTTTGATGTGAGAAGCAACATAAACGCAGGCTGGCAAAATCGTATTCTCCGGAATTATTTTTCTGATTCTGTCATAGATGTCAACACCGTTCATCAGCGGAAGGAGAATTGTTTTTGGAGAAATTATCTGTATCAGTTGTGTGCAAACGTTTTCCAAATCATATTCTTTCACGCAAATCAAAACTAAATCCGGATTCTGGATTTCTAATATATTTTGAACAATTTGGTTAGGTTTTGTAATGCTGTTCGAATGTTCGGGAGAGAGTAGTGTTAAGCCATTTTCCTTGACGATATCATAAGTCTGATTTCTTGCAACAAAGGTAATATCAAGCTTATTTTCCAATTCATTGAACTGATTGATTTTAAAACCAAAATAACCACCAACACCGCCCAATCCTATGATTGCTATATTTTTCTTTTCCATTAATTCTTATCTGTTTGTAAAATTCTTAGCAAATTTGGCGAAAATAGAATAGAAATAGATATAAAATAGTTTCCTATTTAAAGAAAAACCTTCAGAATTTCTGAAGGTTTTTATATTAAAGAATTGATTTTAATTATTTTCTCGGTTTCAAAGACAAATTATCCACATAAACAGCCTGATGAACACCATTCAATAAGACTTTCAGTCCAATGTGACTGTCTTTTTTCAGACTGATGTTGATGACTTTTTTCTCTTTGGTAATTTCTTGCGGTTTAACAATCGAAACAAAAGATTTTGGGTCAGATGCTTTTCCAACTGAGAAAATTTCCAATGAAGTTTCTCCACCGTTGTCCGTGATATCAAGACTTAATGTATAATTTCCGGCTTTTACTTTTGGTGTAATGAGATACATATTTTCCTTTGGGTCGGTCATCGAGTAAAAAATGACTTTTTTCTCACTTGCATACAGCATTGCTTTGCCTTTCTGAACTGTCCAGCATTTGTCTATATCCTTCCAAGCATCAAAGTTTTCGTTAATTGCAGTTACAGTTTTGCATTGTGCATTAATGGTTAAAAGTCCTCCTAAGGTCAAGATTCCTCCGAATATTAGTTTTCTCATTTTTAATTATTTATTATGATGTAAAAATAGTTAAAAAAGCTTGTGTTGCAAAGTTTATTTTTAATGAATCTAAATAATATTATCTTGATTTTTAAAATTACACTTTCTCCGTCTTCAACCTAAAAATCTCCTTCGCATTGAAAATAATCACCGCTAAAAATATCAAAGCATAAGAACAGATTTGAATGAAATTCAATGGTTCATTGTAAACTGTGCTGGCTAAGATAAAAGCAATGATTGGATTGATGTTCAGAATCATTCCGACTTTGGAAGAAGCGATTCCTGTCAATGCAAACAAATTCAGCAATAATGGAACAATGGTGTACATTACTGCAATGATTTCTACAAAGAAATAGAACTTAAACTCTGTAGGAACCGGTCCTGAATATGAAGGGAAAAATGGTAATAATATCAAAGCTGAGATGACAATGTGGAAATTCAGAATCAAAAATTTATCAAATTGTTTATTTTGACTTTGACAAATCAGATAAGCTGCGTAAGTGAATCCAATCAAACTGCTGTAAAACATATCCAGAATATTGGTGTAAGACAACAAAACACAACCGGTCAAACTTAGAAAAACCGACAACCATTGGAGTTTACTCAGTTTATCTTTCAGTATAAAATACGCCAAAATTGTTGTGATAATCGGACAAACAAGATACGCCACTGAAGTTGCACGAACGCTCACGTGATTCATCACATAGATAAACGAAAACCAATTGGCGGTCAACAAAACGCTGCTTCCGATATTAACAATAATCGTTTTTCTTTTTTCCTTTTGGGAAATCGATTTGAAATAATTCAGATTCTGTTTCAGTTTTTCTCTTTTGAAAAAAATAGAAACCAAAGACATAATCAACGCACAGCTGAAAACCCTGTAAAAAAGAATGTCCAGAGATGTGTAAGAATGTAGCGGTTTCAGCACCAGACTAAAAGTTCCCCAAAGAGAAAATGCTAAAATAGCAGCCAGATAATGTTTGAGATTGTTCAAGACGTTGTTTCTTTTTGAATCAATAAAATTGCTGTGCAAAAGTAGACAACTTTTACCTGAACTTTTCTACAAATCTATTGATTTCTGTTACCAAAGCCTTTGTAAAGCCTTTCAAAGTAAAACCTTTCAGGTTTTGTCCGGATTCAATTCTCTTGTGCTGTTTTTCTAAAATTTGCTGAACTATTTTTTGAGCTTTTTCCAATGTGATTCCATTTTGTTGGTCAAGATATAACGGATGATTTTTATCAATGATTTCAAGTTTTGGAATTAAACCAATTTCACTTTCTCGTGATGTTGTTTCCAAATGAAAAGTATCAGAGTAGGTTGGGATTTCATTTTCAAGCCTACCAAAATATGGTTCGTTGTTAATGCGTTCCGGATTGTTCCAATCATCATTCCTTTTTATAAAATTATCTTCACTGATTGTTGTCCAAATGTCAAAATTCAAATTTTCTGAATAATCTAAAATTGGAATTTCTAACCTAACTCTATGAAAGAAATATTTTTCATCAATAACGCAAAGGCTTTTTTGATATTCTATTCTGTTTTTAATTTCATTTTTTGGAATAGAATTATAAAAAGCTGGATAATCATTTCCAAAAGTCAAAGGAATATTGTCGTAGATTTTTCCACAACAATTACATTTGAATTGATTCTCTTTATTTTTGAGTTTAAATAGTTTCATTGTAATTGAAATTCCTTTATCAAACCTTATCCAAAGCAATCCTCTTTTTCTCCTTAGAATTCAAAAACTCAGTAGGAGAGAAGCCTGTGGTCTTCTTGAACTGATTGGAAAGATGCTGAACACTTTTGTAGCTCAATTTCTGGGAAATCTCAGTCAGATTCAATTCTTTGTAAAGCAACAACTCTTTCACTTTTTCAATCTTTTGAAGAATGAAGTATTGTTCTAAGGTCACAGCTTCGTTTTGAGAAAAAAGTTTGGAAATAGAACTGTAATCCCTGTGTAATTCGGAACTTAGAAATTCTGACAAAATAAAATCGTCGCCCAAATCTTCCTCAGAAATTTTCTGAATTATCAAGGTTTTGATTTTCTCGATTTGCTTTTTGGAAGAATCTTCCAAGATTTCAAATCCGGTTGATTTTAGTTTTGAGTTCAGCGTTTCAAGTTCTTGATTGGGAATCTCGTTTTTCGTTTCAACTTCGCCTAATAATATTTGATTGACCTCAATTTTCAAATCCTCAAATATCGATTCCACCGCCGAAATGCAGCGGTTGCAAACCATATTTTTAATAGAGATTTTCATTTCACGAATTTAAGGAATTATGAATGAAAAATTAAGTGTTTGTTTTTTAGTGCAAAGCCATAAGTTTTTTAGACTTAAAAGGTAGCCTGACAGCTCTCAAAAATTAACGTTTAATGTCACATTGAGCGAAGTCGAAGTGTCTTTGTATTTTATTTTTTAACGCAAAGGCACAAAGATTTAAGAGGAAAATATTATGCTTTTAAGTCGCAAAGTTTTTGAATTTCGTCAAAAATTAATGCAGTATTTTTGTGACTTAAAAACAGTTTAAAAAAGTAAATTTATTTGCGACTTTGCGATAAAAAAACTCAAGCTTTCAAAATCCTCAAACCAATCAAAGTTCCTTCTCCGATTTCGGATTCAATAGAAATTGTCGAGTTGAGTTCGGAAGCTCTTTTTTGCATATTTCGGATGCCGTTTCCTAATTCCGTTTCGTTGATATCAAAACCTTTTCCGTCATCTTTGATGCTGATTTCGATTTGATTATCAATTTTTTTTGCATTGAGAAGAATGTTTTTCGCTTCGGAATATTTCATTGCATTGTTCACTGCTTCTTGTGTAATTCTGTAGATGTTCATCCCTTCAACAGATGAAAAATGAATGTTATCCAAATCACTATTTCTTTCAAAAACAATATTGATATGTTCGTTGGATTTTTGAGCTTTTTCCACGAAGTTCAAAATTCTGCTTCTAATCTCATTGAAATCAATCTCAGAATGATTCATTGCCCAAATCGTATCGCGCAATTCCGTAATCGTATCTTTTGTAAAACTGGAAATCGAAGCCAATTTATTACTGATTTTTTCATCGGTAATGCTGAAAGCTTGTTTCAGCGTTTCGATAGACGAAATAATAAAAGTCAATTGTGCTCCGATATTATCGTGCAAATCCCGGGAAATCGACAATCTCTGTTCCTGAAGTTTGTTTTGAGTTTCGATTTTGGAAATAGCAGTTTTGAGTTCGTATTCTTGTTTTTGTTGTTTGTTTTTAAGGTGTAAGGTTCTGTAAATCAATAATGAAATAATGATTAATGAAATTAGAAGAATACTGATAATTTTAATAGTATTCAATCTTTTTTTCTCGAGGTCATTCTGTTCAAGGATTTGTTTTTCTTTGTTAGCTGTGTCAAATTTCATTTGTAATTCGGCCATTTTATCATAAGTTTCCTTATTGATAATACTGTCTTTCAAAATCTGATTTTTCTTATAGTACTCAAGAGCTTTTGGCAAATCTTTGTTGAGCTCATAAGATTGGCTCAGCATATTGTAATCGTGTTTCAGAAGGTTTGTAATACTATATTTATCAGCTAATTCTACAGATTTTTCAAAATTCTGAATAGCCAACGGATAATTTTTCATGGCAAAGTACAAATCTCCATTATAAGCGTAATTGTCGGCTATTCCATATTCGTCTTTCATTGCAACACGCTGTTTCATAGCCTTGTCAAAGTATTGTTTAGCAAGGTCGAATTTTTTCTGATTGATGTAGATTTCTCCAATATTATTAAGACTGTAAGGAATTCCAACAGAATCTTTCGTTTTGACTTTAATATCAAGACCTTTGAAATAATAAAATAATGCGCTGTCTTTTTGCTTTAATTTATCTTTGATAACGCCATAATTATTATAAATACTGAGAAGGGGTTTTGCGTAGTTTCCTTTCTCAGCAATTTTAAGCCCTTTTATCATATACTTTTCAGCATCGGGAAGATTGGTCGATTTTAATCGGAAACCAAGTTCTCCATAAATCAAAGATGCATTTTCAAGGTCGTTCTGTTTTTCAAAAAGCTCTATGGCTTTGAGAAAATACTTGATATTTTCATCATAATCTCCTTTGTAATAGAACGCTAATGCAAGTAAAGCATAAGTTTTTGCTTCCGCTTTTTTGTTTTGAGTTTTGCTTGCTGCGGAAATATTTTTCTTGAGAATAGGAATTATTTCTTGAGAATTGGTTTGAACATAAGGCATTGGCAAATTGCTGATTGAGTCAATCTGCTTTTTTGATTGTGCAAAACCATTGATATATAAAAATAATATAAAAAGTAAAATTAAAGTGCGCATTTTTTAAATAATTCTGCTTGTCTTAGCCTTTTCAATCGCTTCCAATTTGTTATGAACCTGAAGTTTTGTGTAGATATTTTCGATGTGTTTTCTAATTGTACTGGGAGAGAGAAAGAGATTTTGAGCAATGATATTGTAATTCAAACCACGACTGAGCTGTTCCAGAACTTCGATTTCTCTTGTAGAAAGTTTGATTTCTTCCTCGCATTTTTTATTTGCAAATTCCTGAGGATTTCTTAATAATTTCAAAGTTTTGAATGCAATAGAAGGACTCATAGCAGCGCCACCTTCCAGAACTTCTATAATTGATTTTTGTAATTCCTGAGGCGAAGTTTCTTTCAAAAGATAACCGTCAGCTCCTGCTTTTATAGCGTTGAAGATATTTTCGTCATTATCAAAAACCGTGAGGATTAGAATCTTGATCTGCGGATAACGATTTTTTACAAATTCAGTGGCTTCTATGCCGTTCATTTTTGGCATTTCGATGTCCATTAGAATCAAATCCACATTAGAATCTTTTTCTAATTTCTGAATCAAATCTTTTCCGTTTTCTGCAAAGAATTTGATTTTGAATTCATCATAGAACGACAGTTTTTCCTGAACTGCTTTTGCCAGAAAAAAATTATCCTCGGTTATGGCAATCTTTGTAAGCATAGATTTAGGATTTACAAAGATTTTTAAAATTAGTTTTCATCGGTTTTGTTTTTACTAAATTAATACTAATTTATTAATAATCAATATTTTTTATATTGCTGAAGACTTCCATTTGCAAATCGAATATTTCTTCATTCAGTCTTTTTTTTGCATCGGTTATGGCGTGGTTCAAATCTTGATTCAACTGCAGTTTTTGGAATGAATCTTTTTCTTTTCTTGTAATGTCAGATAATTTTCTATACAATTCTGCAAGCTTGATTTTGTGTTCATTTTTAATCCTCTCTATTCTCATCTCAAGAATTGAAATAATAACGAAAAGAATTATGATAATACCGATGTAAATAAACTCATTCATAAGATCTCGAAAATTATTAAAGACCCCTCTTTTTTATTTTGACGGATAAAATGAGGGGTCACAATAAACCTACTTCATTAGATTATACTTGTAGATTGTGTTATTGTTAGCTTGATAATAAAGCGTTCCCGATAGTTCGTCCACTTCGTAGGTAGGTTTTTTATCTTTCAGAAGGATTTCTTCTTCTTTTTCTCCCGTGTTTTTGTTGACTTTTGCAAGACCGGCGCCGTCATCCAATCTTGTCAAGATGAATTGATAATTCTCCGTTGCAGAAGTCGCTTTGAAACGTTTCGCCATTTCTGCAAAGGAAGCGGAAGCAACTCCTGCAAAAGCGTCGCCCATTGCTTTATATCTTTCACCTTCAGCAGTATATTGTCCAATAGCATTTTTGTTCATCCCAGCTTGATAAGAAGCACTTGCAGAAACGGCTGTGGAAGCTACTGCTAAAACACCATGAAGAATCAATCCGGCTGCACTTTTTCCGGGCGAACGGAAATATTGCTGATATTTCGTAGAACCGTCTTGTCCGAAAAGCATCATATTCTGCGAAGAACCAATGAAAATATTTCCGTCTTTTGACCTCATTGTGTTAGGTGCTTCTTTTTCATCAAATTTATAATTTGCAAAAGTTGAAATATCTCCGGAGTCTTCATCTATAGCTTTGATTTCTTCTCCTGTACTTATCAGATAACGTTTTCCGGCTTTGTCATAAGTACTTGCAACGCCTTTCGCTTTTTTATAACTGATGGGTTTTCCATAGATAGATTCACCGGTTTTGAGGTCGATGATATTAGCGTCTTCATCGGTGATGTAAATCATTCCTTTTGGAACAAGTGCCATTGTATGAATATTTTCTCCTGTTTTTAAAGGTTTTTTGAAAAGTGTTTGCCCGTCAAAAGAGATTTTATTAATTCCACCTTCCTGAATTCCAAATAAGATTCCGTCATCCATTACATAAAAATGCTGAACGTAGCCTTTTGTTTTCGGCGCTTTTTCCCAAAGGTCTTCACCTGTAGTTGCACTAAGGAAAGCAATTCGTGATTCCGAAGCAGCAGAAGCTAATTTCATCAAACCTGATTTTCCACTGTTGTCAACATCGCTTACAACCGCCAGTCCATTGGAAAGAATTTGGAAATTAGAGATTTTTCCTTTTACCGAATGTGGTTCTTTCCACAGCACTTGGCCTGTGTCACTCAGTTTGAAAATATTGCAATTTCCGCTAGATTTTTGTTCAATAGCGTAGATTTCTTTGCCGGTTTTATCCGCAGTTAACCAACTAATGTCATCTACTTTTGCTTCCCAAAGCTTGTCTCCTGTGTTAAGGTCTAGACAGATTGTGGCTTTGCTTGTCGGGATTAGAACTTTATTTCCTGCAATTAGAGGTTTTCCTGTGACAGTTGTGATGCTCATAGAAACTTTGTTAGGGTCTTGAAGATTGAAGATTTTTTCTTCTCTTCCCGTTGCTAAATCATAAATTCCGACAGCTTGTGCAAATTTTTCTTTTGAAGTTCTTTGCCCGGCTACGATTAATTTATTCTGAGGAAGTATCAGATTGAATTGATTCAGCATTTTCCAGCCGTTTTCTTCCGTTGCAAATAGTTTTTTCCCGGAAACAATATCAATCACACTTTTCTTCGAGCCGAATATTCCACCCTGAGCAACGATAACATAAGGAGAATTGGGAACAAATTCCACTTCGTCCTGTTTTACTTTACCATAATCCTGAAAATTGAAATGAAGTTGATTGCTTTCCGGTTTGATTCCTGCAAATCCATTTCCGTTTGCTACGAGAAGAACACCGGCGTCCGTCAGTTTCATAAATTGAATGCTTCCATCCATTTTGAATTCCGCATCAGGAGATTTTTGTCCGTACATAAAAATATTACTTCCAAGAAGTGCGGAAACGGCAATGGTTTTAAAAATTTGAGTTTTCATAATATTAAAGAAAGTTTAGGGTTTATTGTTTTCCAAAATTCCTATAATAATGAGGCTCAAACAATACGGCATTTGACGTATTTTAATCAAAAAAAGCACCACGATTTGTGGTGCTTTCAAAGAATTATGTTTGATTAATTATTTAATAATCAATTTGGTATTTGATTTTTTACCTTCAGATTGTTGAGTTATTATGTAAACTCCGGCTTGTAAATTAGTATTGATTTCATTCTTTCCCTTATTGACAATAGAAGAGAAAACTACTTTTCCGGTAAGGTCTTGAATTACAATGTTTCCGGCATTTTCAGTTTCTAAGAAGAAGTGATTTTTACTTGGATTTGGATAAACACCTAGCTTTGATTTAGAAATATCAGAAACAGCCATAGATTCTGCGCAATTATATGGTTTGAAGTTGACCGTATTCGGATTCAAGCTTCCGATAACAGATTGAACCATCGTGTCATTAGAAAGTTCATCTTCTCTCCAGCAGTTTCCGATAGCGTTTACGGTATTAGAAGTGTTGTTGAAGAAAGCGGTTGTGGTTCCATTATTACCATTGTTTTTGAAGATGTTGTTTCCGTGGTCTTCGTCTGTTCCAAGGTCTATGATAGCATTACTTAAAACTGTAATTCCCCACAAGTTTCCTCGGATTTGATTATCTCTTACAATAACTTTTTGTGTTCCTGTTAAGGAAATTCCACTTCCACCTAAATTTGGATTGTTTTCAGTATTATTATTTTCAATAATATTATTTCTGATAATCCCGGAACTTCCTGCTCCTTGATGCGTAATTCCGTAGCGGTTATCTCTGATGATATTTCCTTCTACCCGGAATCTGTTTGTTCCTCCCACTAAACCGGAAACCGAAATTCCTCCAGCTCTTAATATAGTTCTGTTTCCAGTAATGATATTGTTGATAACTCTTGTAGAATCTGTACCTCCAGGCCCCATATTGATTTGAGGATAATTCCCATTGTCGGTATTATTTCCGTAAAAATAATTGTTAATAATGTCTATAGAGACTGTCCCGGTAGCTCCAGAATTGATTCCTGCCCTAGAGTTTTCTAAAAATTGGGAATTCTTTACAACATGTCCAGACCCTTGAAATAATGCCAAAGCTGCACTGCTTGCAAGATTGGTAGAACCAGAATTATTATTTTTGTAAAGAATACAATTGTCCATCAGGAATCCTGTTGTTAATACACGGACACCGCCACCATATTCGATTCGGGTATTTTTCATTTCTGCAACAGAACCTTCTTCAAAACGGATTCCTCTGTAAGGTGCAGAGATATCGCTTGCTGTGATTGTAAAATTAGTAGCTGTAGTTTTGTATTCTCCATAAACGAAAATAGCAACTCCGGAATTAACTTTCAATGTTGTATTTTCATCGATGAGAAGTTTGTCCGTTGCGGAAAGTGTAAGGTCAGCAGTCAAATTGTAATCTGTTCCATTTTTGACTAAAACTGTTGGTGCAGCTGCTGATAAACTTGTTAATGTATAACTTGTTCCGTTGTTTGGACTTGTGAATTGAGCATTAGCGAATGTGCAACAACCCACAATAAAAAGTATCAATTTTTTCATATAACTATCTTTTTTATTAATCAAATGTAATAATGTATTTTTACTTTTAACATAATATCTTTGTTAAAAATTTTAATTATGTTTTCAGAAATCATTGCGGGAACAATGCGTTGGGGAGTTTGGGGAGCCAATCATGCTCCAAAGGAAATACAACAATTAATAGAAATTTGTCTCGAGGAAAATATCACCACTTTTGACCACGCTGACATCTACGGAGGTTATACAACGGAAAGTCTTTTCGGAGATGCGTGGAAGAAAATGAATATAGAAAGAGAAAAAGTTCAGTTTATTTCCAAATGTGGTATCGTAATGAATTCTGAAAAGAAACCATCGGCTCTCAAATATTACAATTATGATGTTAATTACATTCTGAATTGTGTCGATGAAAGCTTGCAAAACCTTAAAACCGATTATCTGGATGTTCTGCTGCTGCATCGTCCATCACCATTGATGAATCCCGAAAAAATTGCTGATACATTTCAAATTTTAAAAAATAATGGAAAGGTGAAAAACTTCGGAGTGAGTAATTTTTCTGTTTCCCAGTTTGAATTAATGAATCAATATTTTCCATTAATTACTAATCAAATCGAAGTTTCTGTGAATGAAATTTCTGCATTTGATAATGGAACTTTAGATCAATTAATAATGAAAAAATTAAGACCTACAGCTTGGTCTGTGATGGGAACTTATTTTTCGGAAAAATCTGAACAGAATGCCAGAATTAAATCCATAATCAGTAATCTTTGTGAGAAATATAATGCTGAAGAAAATCAAATTTTATTAGCATTTATTTTAAAACATCCATCAAAAATAATTCCTGTTATTGGAACTTCCAAAAAAGAAACAATCCTAAAATTAAACAGGTCTTTAATGATTGATTTGGAAACAATAGACTGGTTCAAAATCCTAGAAGCAATCAAAGGAAAAGAGGTTGATTAATATTTTGATAATTTTAAAATTAAAATGCCGATTATTCAAAAATAATTGTACCTTGCACCAAATTATATTTGAAATCAATAATCTTCATTTTTTGTTGTTTTTCCTTATCTATAATTTTAAACAACATTTTTTATAACTTAATTTTTTTTAAAATGAACATTTTTGTTTCAAACATCAATTACGCAACTAGAGAAGATCAATTGCAAGAATTATTCGAAGGTTTTGGAGAAGTTTCTTCTCTTAAAATCATTACTGACAGAGAAACTGGGAGATCAAAGGGATTTGGTTTCGTAGAAATGGGAGACGCTGAGGGACAACAGGCTATCGATGCGCTTAACCAAAAAGAATTCAATGGAAAAGCTCTAAATGTAACAGAAGCAAGACCGAAAGAAGAAAAACCTAGAAGATCTTTTGATAACAACCGTGGCGGAGGTTACGGTGGTGGAAACAGAGGTGGTGGAAACTACGGAAACGGTGGTGGAAACCGTGGAGGTGGAAGCCGTTGGTAATCAGATTTCTATAAAAGATAAAGCAACTCAATTTGAGTTGCTTTTTTTATGACTTTTTTTTCTTCTTCTTTTTGTCTTTGTCTTTGTCTTTGTCTTTGTCTTTGTCTTTCTTTTTCGATTTTTTGTCGGAGGTAATTTCTTTGATAAAATCTTGGATTGGATTCTTTTGTCCGGGTTTTCTAGTTGCAGGGATATTTCTTGATTCTACAAACTTCTCAAAATCTTCTGAAGAGATTAACGTTTCATCCAACAAAACATGGAAAAGTTCAGCTCCGGAGTTGTTAAAATAATTTTCTAAGAATCTTTTTAATACAACCTTTCGATATTCTATAAACTCAACGGCCGGTTTGTAAAGATAAATTCTTCCTTGCTTTTCGGTTTTGAGATAATTCTTTTCCACCAATATTTTCAGAAATGTAGAAACCGTATTCTGATGAGGTTTTGGTTCCGGAAAAATATCCATTAGTTCTCGGAAATAAAGAGCTTCTTTTTCCCAAACGAGTTTCATTATTTCTTCTTCCGAAGACGTCAAAGGTTGTAATATCATAAAAATTAATTAGAAAATAATAGCTTTCACCATTATCAGATAAATCAAAGATACAAAAATTGCGATTCCGCCGCCGGAAAGAACTTCTTTTACAGTATGCCTTTTTAGAATTACTCTCGTGATTCCTATTAAAACAGCTAACAGAAGCCATAAAACTCCTATTGTTGGGTTAATTGCAAAAAATAAAGCCGCTACGTAGATGTTGAGACTTGTATGCATCGAACTTTTAATATAGAAATTGCTGATCTGCATTAATATTAATAAGATACAAAGCATCAGAACAGTCCAGTCAATTTCTTTATGAAGAACATAATCTGCGATTAGGAAAACAACGGTTGCGATGATGATGAAGATATATAAAGAATGCCTTTGCTTTCTATTGGATACATCCATATTAGTGTAATTTCCTTTTTTTACATTTCGGTAAATCCATAATGCGATTGGAATGATGAGAAGTAGAAGAATAGGCAAAAATTTTTTCGAAGCTTCTTCCCAAGTGTAATTTCTATAACTGTAATAAAAAAAGTAGATGACGAGAGAAACTAATGGGTTGAAGAAATTCGAAATGAATTTTGAGATTTTTAAAATAAAAGTGTTTTTGATTTCCATTCAGAAAAAATTTCGGTTCAATATACAAAATATCGCTTGAAATTCTAATTTTCAGAATTTTCCATCATTCGTACAATCGATTACGTATCACCTAAGGCTTTTTGAGATGATGATTTTATTCATTAAAAAATATGATAATATGCATACAATAGAGAAAGATTTTTTTTCGTATTTTTGCTACATATTTCGAAAAAACAATGAAAGAATTTTCTAAAGAAGTCTACCTTAAATGGTATGAGGATATGACGATGTGGAGAAGGTTTGAAGACAAATGCCGTTCTCTTTACTTAAAACAAAAAATCAGAGGTTTTTTACATCTTTATAACGGTCAGGAAGCTATTCCGGCAGGTTTTACTCACGCAATGGATTTGACTAAGGACAGTATGATTACTGCTTACAGATGTCACATTCATCCAATGGCAATGGGCGTTGATCCAAAAAGAATTATGGCTGAGCTTTGTGGAAAAGCAACAGGAACTTCCAAAGGCATGGGAGGTTCTATGCACATCTTCAGCAAAGAGCACCGTTTCTATGGTGGACATGGTATTGTAGGTGGACAAATTCCTTTGGGAGCAGGTATCGCTTTTGCAGACAAGTATTTTGACAGGCAAGCGGTAAATATCTGTTTTATGGGTGATGGAGCAGTTCGTCAAGGTTCACTTCATGAGACTTTCAATATGGCAATGAACTGGAAACTTCCTGTAGTTTTTGTTTGTGAGAACAACGGTTATGCAATGGGAACTTCTGTTAAGAGAACAGCCAATCACGAAGATATTTATAAATTAGGATTAGGTTACGAAATGCCTTGTCTTCCTGTAGATGCGATGGATCCGGAGAAAGTAGCTGAAGCTGCTTATGAAGCTATCGAAAGAGCAAGAAGGGGAGATGGTCCAACTTTCATCGAGGCTAGAACTTACCGTTACAGAGGTCACTCTATGTCAGATGCGGAGCCTTACAGAACAAAAGAAGAAGTAGCACAATACAAATTGGAAGACCCAATCGAGATTGTGAAAAGCAGACTTTTGGAAAATAACTGGGCAACCGAGCAAGAATTGGAAGCTATTGATGAAAAATCAAGAGAATTTGTAGAAGAATGTATCGAGTTTATGGAAAGTTCTCCATATCCAGAAGTTTCTCAGGTTTATGATTTCATCTACTCTCAACCAGATTATCCTTTCATTGATAAATTAGAAAACTAAAAATATTATTAATTTGAAATTTTGAAATTTGAAGTTTGAATTCTCTGAATCTCAAATTTCAAATCTCGAATCTCAAATCTCAAATCAATATAAATTATGGCAGAAGTAATTACTATGCCCCGTTTGTCGGACACGATGACGGAAGGTAAAGTTTCAAAATGGCACAAAAAAGTGGGTGACGCTGTGAAAGAAGGCGACATCCTTGCAGAAATCGAAACTGATAAAGCCGTTCAGGATTTTGAATCGGAACTGAATGGTACATTATTATATGTTGGAGTAGAAGAAGGAGGACAAGCGCCTGTAGACTCTGTTTTGGCAATCATTGGAGCACAAGGAGAAGATATTTCTTCTTTGATTGGTGGCGGAATTGCTTCTAGCTCTGCGCCTGAAGCTCCAAAAGCTGAGGAAGCAAAAGAAGAACCTGCTACTGAAGAATCGGCTTCTGCTGATATTCCTGATGGAGTAGAGGTAATCACAATGCCTCGTCTTTCTGATACGATGACAGAAGGAAAAGTGGCTAAATGGCACAAAAACGTTGGCGATACTGTAAAAGAAGGGGATATCCTTGCAGAAATCGAAACTGATAAAGCGGTTCAGGATTTTGAATCAGAATTTAACGGAACATTATTATTCCAAGGTGTTGGCGAAGGTGAAGCTGCTGAAGTTGATAAGATTTTAGCAATCATTGGACCTGCAGGAACTGATGTTTCTGCTGTTGTTTCCGGAGGTGGCAAAAAAACAGCTCCAAAAACTGAAGCAAAAGCTGAACCCAAAACTGAAGATAAAAAAGAAGCGGCTCCGGTTGCAGCATCTTCTACAGGTGATAGAGTTGCAATTTCTCCTTTAGCTAAAAAAATTGCTCAGGATAAAGGAATTGATTTTGCTTCAATAAAAGGTTCTGGAGAAAACGGTAGAATTGTGAAAAAAGATGTTGAAAATTATCAGCCATCTGCACAACCTGCTGCATCTGCTCCAAAAGCGGCTCCTGCTCAACCAAGTGTAGCGTTTACCCCAGGTGTGGATTCTGAAACTCAGAATTCTCAAATGCGAAACATTATCGCTAAGAGATTGGCAGAAAGCAAGTTCACTGCGCCGCATTACTACCTGACGGTAGAAATCAATATGGATAAAGCTATCGAAGCTAGAAAAGAGATGAACTCTGTTCCAGATACGAAGGTTTCTTTCAACGATATGGTCATCAAAGCAGTTGCTGTAGCGCTAAGAAAGCATCCACAAGTGAATTCTTCTTGGGCTGGCGATAAAATCGTTCACCACGGTAATATCAATGTTGGTGTAGCGGTTGCAGTTCCGGACGGATTGGTAGTTCCTGTATTGAAAAATACAGATTATATGAACTATAATGAAATCTCTGCTGCAGTAAAAGATATGGCGGGAAGAGCGAAAACCAAAGCGCTTAAAGCTAACGAAATGGAAGGTTCTACTTTCTCTGTTTCTAATCTTGGAATGTTCGGAATTGAGACGTTTACGTCAATTATCAACCAACCGAATTCCGCAATTTTATCTGTAGGAGCAATTATCGAGAAACCAATCGTTAAGAACGGACAGATCGTGGTTGGAAATACAATGAAGTTGTCTCTGGCTTGTGACCATAGAGTAATCGATGGTGCAACTGGAGCTCAGTTCTTGCAAACATTGAGAACTTACCTGGAAAGCCCATTGACGCTTTTATTAGGATAAAAAACTTATTCGAAATATTATTTATAAAACCTTTCAATTCTGTTGGAAGGTTTTTTTTGATACCTAGAACAATTTGTTTAGAGAAAATCACAACTTGGATTTGATTCAAACGATTTGTTTAAAGAGAAACACAAATTGTTTAATGTTCAAACAATCTATTTAAAGAAAAACATAACCTTTACTTAGTTTGAACAATCTGTTTTAAAGAAAATAAATTCTATGTCTAAGGTGATTTTGATGTTGGATCTGCGTAAGGGATGGTAGTGGTTATCCTTTTTGTCTTCTTTGAAAACGTCTTTCAAATCCAGAAAGTTTCTAAGACAAAAAGATATGAACGGACAGCCCGACCCGCTTGTTTTTGCTGAACTGGAAATGTTATTTTATTGATTAATAGCTGTGAGCAAAAACAAAGGGTTACGCCCAAAAAATTATTATTCCGAATCTTGTATTTGATTATCTTTGCATCGTGAAAAAGCTAGGTTTTGTATTTCTGTTTTTAGGTGTTTTTGTGTTGGGGCAGGATCACCTTTCTGGTTTTAATATGATGTCTTTTATGTATAAGATGAATCCGAAATGGATGGCTTATGTGGAGCTTCAAACCAGGGCCAGACGAGATTATGCAGTAATTGATTATTACGAGACAAAGGGTGGAATCGGTTATAATATTACTAAAAACAACCAGGCTTTTGTAGGGTTTGGTAGATATGGGACTTATGAGAAAATGAAGATTTCTCAGGAAGAATTCAGGCTTTGGCTGCAATATACTTTCACGCAGAGATTCGGGCGACTGAAGCTGGACCACAGAGGGAGAGCGGAACATCGTTTTTTCTATGCCAGCCAAACCGGAGAACATACGGAAGCGAACCGATTCCGTTACAGGTTAAGTGGAACTTTGCCCATTAATAAGGATAAAGTGCAGGAGGAAACATTTTTTTTGAATGCTTTTGAAGAAGTTTTTTTAGGCTCAAAAGAACCGAATTTTAAAAGAAGTAGGACGTTTGCCGGTTTTGGATATCAGTTCAATCATACACTATCTGCAACTACGGGATATATGTTCCAAAGGGAATTTGCTAAGAAAGGAAATGACAGTTTCCACTTCCTTTATTTTTCTTTGAACTTCACATTCGATTCTAGCGATGACGAGAAGGATATTGTAATTCCTATGGTGGATTAATTTACCACATAGGCACATAGCAAATAAAAAAGGTCAAATAAAAATTTCATCTATTTGACTTTTTTATTTTTTAAAGAAATACATAAAGCCTATGTGTCTATGTGGTTTTCAATTCTAATATTTCTCAGAAAGATAAAGATAAGCTTTCAGATACTTGTTGAAACGTTTCAGGTCTTTTTCCTGTAATAGTTCTGTACATCTGGTCAAATCCATATTGTCTCTCAGGTCATTTAATTTTACAGCAATCGCCAAAGGACTCTTCTCAATCCTGGCAATAAAGGCATCATAATCCAGATGTTCTTCTTCTCGTTTTGTAAGGCATTCGATAGCTTCAAGGATATATTCCGGGAATCCTTTTTCACGCAGATATGCTATTGGATAATCCGGATTATCTTCCACAACATCATGAAGAATTCCGACAATCTTTTCGTCGATGGTTTTTCCGGCATTCATCACTCGGAAAACGTGTCCCAGATATGGTGCATTGTATTTGTCGGTTTGTTTTTTATGAGCTTTTGTAGCGATTTTTATGGCTTTGTAGAGTAGTTCGTGCGTCGACATTGATTAGATTTTAAGAATTACAATATTCTGTTTTATAAAATGTTGTATTTGGAACTTATAAATTCAACAATTTGTTCGGTTCCAAATGTTGTGAAATGATTATCATCAAAAATATATGGTGTCTTCTTATCTTTTGATAGATGTTTGATTGATTTGATTTTATATAAATCTATATATTTATCTTTTGGAATAGTTTTAAGTAAAAAATCTCTTGTTTCTAATGTGTTTTTGCTTATAAAGTTTTCTTCCTTAATAAATGAAAATATTTGTTTTTTAGCTATAATTTCAGGGAAAGGGAACTTATATGTTTCTGTTTGCCCTAGAAAAATATAATTCAATTTTTTATCTTCAAAATATTTGATCAATTCACCAATCTTATTTTTTAATTCATAATAAGTATATCCTTGCATATCTTTCCAATTTGCTGAAATGATAACCAGATCAATTTTCTTATTATTTTTAGGTACAAAGTCAGAGAAAATGTAATTAACTAATTTTACGTTTTCTTCTCTACCTCTTGGATTGATTATTGGAAAGCAATAAGATGTAGTCGCCTGTAAAAAATTAATGTTGTTTTTTTTATAATATTTATTCAGACTATAAGATAAATGTGCTGCGTGGCTATCACCAATAAGCAAGACATTTTTTCTTTTCTTATCAATTTCTAAACAGACATTTTTTTTGTAATCTTCATATTTACTTTTAGAATATAGAAAGCATTCTCCTGTTTTGAATTGTTTAATCATCTGATGCTTTTTATAGTCTTTCGCAAAATCGGCTAATTTTAGTTCTTTTTCGCCGTAGACAAATTTACTGATAGGATAAAAATAAAATATTGTAGAAATAAGTATTCCAGAAATTGATAGGTATATAATAGACTTATTAAATTTAAAATCATATTTTTCAATGTAAGAATATGATAAATGAGCCATTAGTAAACTTAATAGTAATATTAGCGGAACATATTCCAAGTTTTCAAATCCAATACTGGAAAATAATACAAAAATTACCCAATGCCATAGATATAATGAGTAAGAAATCTTACCCATATATTGAATCAATCTTAGTTTGAAAATAGAAATACTGACATTACTAACAATAATAAGAGCAGTACATATAACAGGAATCAGAGTATAAATTCCGGGCCAAAGTAAACTATCATTTTTAGTAGCAACAAAATAGATTATTATGACAAAACAAATGAGGGAAATAATTTTCCTAATTTTGATTGAGATGTTTTTTTCAATGTATTCTTCATTTAAAACGATTAAGCAACCAATTAGCATCTCCCAATATCGGCTTGTAAGTGAATAAAATGAAAAAGATGGATTTTTATTACTCATGTAAAGCATGCTTGAAAACCCAATTATAATTAAACTTATAATTATACACTGAAATATCATTCTGTTTTTGTGATAAATGGTCTTTAATACAAAAAGTAATATAGGGTATATCAAGTAAAACTGCCATTCAACAGACAAACTCCATGTATGTAATAAAGCGTTTGTTTTAGATGAAAGATCAAAGTATCCCGAATTATAATAATATACAATATTTGAAATAAAAAAAATGCTGGAAATACCATACTCAGCAGTTTTACTTTCAATTGTTGGAAAGAAGAAAAAATTTCCTATTAAAACTGTAAATAAAACCAATATGACTAACGCAGGAACTATTCTTTTAGCTCTTCTAAAATAGAAATCAATAAAAGAAAATGTATCTGTGGAGAAACCTTTCAAAATTATTTTGGACATTAAATATCCTGAAATAACAAAAAATATGTCAACACCAGAATAACCTCCTATAAAGTAAGGAATATTAAAGTGATAAAAAACAACCAAAATAACAGCTAATGCTCTTAAAGCATTTATGTCATATCTGAATTTCATAATATTACTTTTTTAGGAACTTCCGGATAAAATTTTTTAATCAGAAGTTTAGTATGATTTTAAGATTATCTCCCTTTCAATTCATCCAACAATCTCTCAAGGGAATTCAAATCAGAAATCAAAACCTCTCTAGCTTTCGCACCATTGAAACCGCCAACAACGCCAGCAGCCTCCAATTGGTCCATGATTCTTCCGGCTCTGTTGTAGCCTAATTTCAGTTGTCTTTGTAGCATAGATGTTGAACCTTGCTGTGTAGAAACTACGATTCTTGCACCTTCTTCAAACAAAGCATCTTTCTCGTTCGGGTCAAAAGCGCCGACTGTTGAAGTAGAATCTTCTCCAGAATATTCTGGCAGAAGGTAAGCATCAGAATAACCTTTTTGTTCTCCAACGAATTCTGCGATTCTTTCAACTTCCGGCGTATCTACAAAGGCACACTGTAAACGAGTCAAATCATTTCCGTTGAAATAGAGCATGTCTCCTTTACCAACCAATTGTTCTGCACCAGGCGAATCCAAAATCGTTTTAGAATCCACTCCGGAAATTACACGGAAAGCAACTCTCGCAGGGAAGTTGGCCTTGATCATACCGGTAATTACGTTAACAGAAGGTCTTTGCGTTGCAACAATCAAATGAATTCCAATCGCTCTCGCTAACTGCGCCAGTCTCGCAATCGGATGTTCAACTTCTTTTCCGGCAGTCATAATCAAATCTGCAAATTCGTCCACAACCAGAACGATATAAGGCAGGTATCTGTGACCATTTTCAGGATTCAGTTTTCTTTGAGCAAATTTCGCATTGTACTCTTTGATGTTTTTACAGAACGCATTTTTAAGCAATTCGTAACGGTCATCCATCTCGATACAAAGCGAGTTCAATGTGTTGATTACTTTTGCGTTATCTGTAATAATCGCATCTTCTGTATCAGGCAATTTTGCTAAATAATGTCTTTCAATTTTTGAATAAAGTGACAATTCCACTTTTTTCGGGTCAACCATCACAAACTTCAATTCGCTTGGATGCTTTTTATAAATCAATGAGGTCAAGATTGCATTAATACCGACAGATTTACCTTGACCGGTTGCTCCAGCCATTAGAAGGTGAGGCATTTTTGCAAGGTCGGCTACGAAAACCTCATTGGAAATAGTTCTACCAAAAACGATTGGCAAATCCATATCGGCAGATTGGAATTTTGGCGAAGCTACAACCGAACGCATCGAAACCATTGTCGGGTTTTTTCTTGGAACCTCGATTCCAATTGTTCCTTTTCCTGGCATTGGCGCGATGATTCTGATTCCAAGAGCGGAAAGATTCAGCGCAATATCATCCTGTAATTTTTTAATCGCTGCAACTCGGATTCCTGCCTCCGGTACAATTTCGTAGAGTGTAACTGTTGGACCAATCGTCGCTTTGATTTCAGAAATTCCTACGTTGAAAGTCTTTAGAAGTCCAACAATTCTATTTTTATTTTCTTCGAGTTCGTCTTTATTAATTGTAATTTCTTCGTTTCCATAATCTTTCAGCAATTCAATAGAAGGCATCTGGAATTTTGCCAAATCTAATTTATGGTCATACAAACCGTGTTTGCTAACTAGGTCATCAGACTTTTGCTGTTCGGTGGTTATCGGGAAATCTTCATCTTTTTTGATTTCTACATTGAAGGCAAAATCATCATCAGTTTTTACAGCCGGAGTTTCCCCAATCGGCTTTTGCTGTTGGGATGGAGTAGAAGACAAAACAATTGGTTCCGGAACAGATTCTTTAATCGTTTCTTTGATTTCTTCTTTAAAGCTTGTCTGGTTAGGCGTTTTGATTGGTTCAAAATCCTGAGTGACTTTGATATTACTGAAATCATTGTCAGTTTTAACAGGATTTGGATTATTTGAAATATTTTCAGGAATAATTTCTTTTTCAAGTTCCTCATCTGCTTCAAATTCTTCATCAGAATCAGGCATCAGGCTTTTCAGTTTCCCAAATGTATTGTCATTAATATCATTCAGTTTATTTTTGATAGAACTTGGTCTTAGATTAAATTCCAGAACAAAATATAAAGCGAAACTTACCAAAAGTACAAGCCAAAGTCCAACAGAGCCGATATAAGATTTCAGATAATCCATGATCTGATAACCGTAAACGCCACCAAGGACGCCTTCGCCATTGGTTACTGCACCAAAGAAAATCGGAGTCCAGCAAATGAAAAACAAACTGTGGGAAATGGTTTTCCAAGGTTTGAAATAATTCTTCTTGAAAATCAATGTTCCAAATACAAAACATAAAAATGCCACAACAAAGGCCGCTACGCCAATACTTTCAAAGATGAAAAGATTTCCCAGCCAATCACCGATTTTCCCAAATAGATTGGAAGATTGTACTGTTTTGTCAGCCATAGTTCCTGCTTGACTTTGGTCGGCTTTCCAGTTCATCAGATAAGAGACGAAAGAAAGTGTCAAAACAACTGATAATATGATGAGCGTAACGCCCGAAATTATCCTTGGTTTCGATATGATTTTGCTTGTGTTAGAGAGCGTATTCTGTTCGTTGTTCATTTTCAAAAAATAGTCAATAGTTGCAAATTTAATGTTTTTTCTTTCGGATAAAAATAAAGATAGAATTTTGTGATAAACTTATTTTTGATTGTCATAGTTAGAATTCTATATCAGGCTCGTAACAAAAAAAAATTTTCCAAGACCTATTCAATAAAATTAAACTATGACTGAAAATCGAACTTTATTATCTAGAATTGCCGGTATGCTCTATTTAATAGTCATTATCACCGGATTGTTCAGCTTGATGTATGTTCCGAAAAATTTGTTCGTCTATGGTGATGCTTTAGAAACAGCCCAAAATATAAGTCAAAAAACCGGGATGTTTAGAATCAGCCTGGCTAGTAGTGTAATATGTTATCTTGCTTTCACATTTTTAGTAATTTTCTTACATCGGATATTACGCACAGTAGATGCTTTTGTTGCAAGATTAATGATGATTCTTGCATTGGTCAGCGTTCCTATCTCATTTTACAACTTAATAAATAAATATACTATTCTTGATCTAATTAAAGATAACACATCGGATTTGGCTCAAAAAGCGCCAAAAATTATGGAACTTCTCAATAATTACGATAATGGGATTTTTATTCTTACTATATTCTGGGGGCTTTGGCTGTTACCTTTTGGTTTTTTGATTTTCAAATCAGGATTTTACCCCAAGATTATTGGAGTCTTATTGATGGCCGGATGTTTTGGGTATTTAATTAATTTTTTTGGAATTACTTTGTCTGTTGATTATCAATATGCTGTGGTTTTGAAATATCTTAAATTATTGCCTACAATAGGTGAATTCAGTATTTGTTTTTGGTTATTAGTTGTAGGAGCGAGGCACAAAAACTTAAAAAATGAAAATAAACAATTATGAAAACAGAATTACAAGACTATAGGGTCAATATAAAACTTCAATTATCCGCATTATGGACTGGGGTAATGTTTTTATACCTTTATGGAGATTATTTTGAACTGTATGTTCCCGGAAAGGTAAATGGATTATTAAATGGTCAGAATATGTTAGACAATCCTCAGAAACTATTTCTAGCCACTATGCTCCTTGTGATTCCTGCACTATTAATCTTTTTAAACCTTATGCTCAAAGCAAATTTTGCCAAATGGCTTAATATTATTTTGGGACTGTTTTTTACTGTTTTTACTTTTTTGGTCGGCATTTCATCATTATCTGCATGGAAAACGTTTTATGTATTCCTTGCATTTTTAGAGAGTTTGGTAACTGTGATAATTGTTTATAAATCTTGGAATTGGCCAAAGACGGTTTAAATGTTTTTTAAATGAAAAAAATCATAAATCGATGTTTTAATTAGCCTAATCAAATTATCATCCTTATTTTTGCGGATCATAACTTTCAGAATGAAAAAGATTCAGGATATTCTTATTTCTACGCGAATGATGGCAGTTTTGCTTCTGGTTTTCGCAATTTCTATGGCAGTTGCTACTTTTGTTGAAAATGATTACGGAACGCCAACTGCAAAAGCCTTGATTTATGAAGCAAAATGGTTTGAGGCCATTATGTTTTTATTGATTCTGAACTTCATTGGAAACATCGGAAGATATAGACTTTGGAAAAGAGAAAAGTGGCCGGTTTTGGTTTTCCACTTGGCTTTTATCTTGATTTTCATTGGTGGAGCAATCACTCGTTACATCAGTTTTGAAGGAACGATGCATATCCGTGAAGGAGAAACTAATAATGAGATTATAACCGACAAACATTTCTTCAAAATCAAAATCGAGGAAAAAGGTGAACAGCAAAATTATCACGACGTCCCTTACCTGATGTCGCCTCTTCATCACGATTTCCAAGCGACTTATGATTTCCTTGGAAAAGAAAAAATTGTTGTGAAAGCTTTGGGATATATCCAGAGAAAGAAAGACAGTTTGGCTGTCGATAATAATGGAAAAGAATTTCTTCATTTAGTTTCAACCGGCGATATGGGCGGTCGTCAGAATATTTATTTGGCAGAAGGCGAAGTTCAGAATATCAATGGAACTTTGGTAAGTTATAACAGAACGGCAATAGAAGGTGCTGTGGAATTCCAGAAAAAAGACGGACAGCTTTATATCAAAACGCCAAGCGATGCTTCTTATATGACAATGGCAACGCAGGCAACCGGAACTACTAAGAAAGATGAGTTCCAGCCTTTGGCATTGAGAAGTCTTTATACCATTGACCAATTGAAACTGGTAATTCCGGAAGGCACAAAACGCGGAAAATTGGTGGCTTACGAAGGCGACAAACAAAAAGACAAAGATGTTCCGGATATGCTGAAAGTGGAAGTAGCCGGGCCAAAAACTAAACAGATTGTTGATCTTGTTGTAGAAAAAGGAAATCCGAATAATTACAAGCAGATTCACTTAGATGGTCTTGATATAATGCTAGGATTCGGACCGAAGATTTATTTCACACAGCCTTTCGCACTTAAGCTGGAAAAATTTGTAATGGAAACTTATCCGGGAAGTTCTTCGCCGTCTGCTTATGAATCCCATGTTAAAATTGTGGACGAAGGAAAAGAAACGCCTTACAATATCTATATGAACCACGTTCTTAATTATAAAGGTTACCGCTTCTTCCAAGCGAGTTTTGACCCGGACAGAAAAGGGACGGTTCTTTCTGTAAACCACGATTTTTGGGGAACTTTAATTAGTTATATCGGTTATGCGTTCTTGTTTTTAGGAATGTTTGTGACAATGTTCTGGAAAGGTTCTCGTTTCTGGAGCCTAAATCAAATGCTGAAAACAATCAGCAAGAAAAAAACAACTGCTGTTCTTTTACTTTTATTAAGTTTCGGGCTTAATGCTCAGGAAATCGATATGCACGGAACAGACGGAAGTCACGAAGCTCATTCCCATTCAACCGAAGCAAAACCAGCTTCTGCAGGTAAAAATCCAATGATTTTGGATGCGGACGAGATGGTGAAAAATATTACAATCAATAAAGAACATGCAGATAAGTTTGGTTCTCTATTGGTTCAGAATTACGAAGGTCGTATTGTTCCTGCTAACACTCAGGCGCTTGATATTTTACATAAATTAACTTCGCGTTCCAAATTCCAGGATTTGGATGCTAACCAATGGTTCTTGGCAGCTACGATTGACCCGATGTTTTGGGCTCAGGTGAATATCATCAAAATCGAAACTGCGGGTAAAGTTGGAAAAGACCTGAGAGCAAAAACAAAAGCTACGGACGAAGGTTTTACAAGTTTGATTAAATTATTCCCAGCCGATAAAAACGGAAATCTTCGCTTTGTTTTGGAGGATGATTATAATGATGCGTTTAGAAAAAAAGCTTCTGAAAGAACAAGATATGACGAAGCGGTTATTAAACTAAATGACAAAGTCCAAGTGTTGAATGGCATTATGTCTTATCAATATTTCCGAACAGTACCTGTCAAGAACGACCCGAATCACACTTGGAATTCTGTAATGACACCGACTTTTGAACCGGATGAAAATGCACAGGCGGTTTTAGGACCATACTTATCAAGTGTACTTTTGGCAACACAAGGCGGAAGTTGGGCAAAAGCAGATGCTGAACTGAAAAAAGTGGAGGAATACCAACAAAAATGGGGTAAAAATGTAGTGCCTTCTGAAACCAAAGTTAAGCTTGAAGTTTTGATGAATACCTTGGATATCAACTTCAAATTATTGATTTTCTATACCATCATTGGAGGTTTGCTTTTGGTTTTAGGTTTTATAGAATTATTTAAATCCAATAAAATCCTTTATAATGTTATAAAAGCAATCATTTATATTGGTGCGATTGGTTATATTTTCCATTTCTTAGGGTTGGTTGCAAGATGGTACATTTCTGGACATGCCCCGTGGAGTAATGGTTATGAAGCGATTATCTTCATCTCTTGGGTTGGGATTACTGCAGGTTATGCATTGTATAGAAACTCTAATGCTTTGATTCCTGCAGCAGGATTTTTAGTAGCTGTGATTATGATGGGATTTGCGCATGGCGGTTCCGCACTAGACCCACAAATCACACCGCTAGTTCCTGTTCTTAAGTCTTATTGGTTAGTCGTTCACGTTGCTATTATCACTTCAAGTTATGGATTCTTCTCTTTGTCTATGTTGATTGCAATGATCTCTTTGATCTTCTATGTGATTTCAAACAAAGAGACATTCAAAAAACATAATGATACAACGCTTAAAGAATTGGCTATCGTAAGTGAGATGTCTCTTAATATTGGATTATTAGCGCTAACTATCGGAAACTTCTTAGGAGGAATCTGGGCCAACGAATCTTGGGGACGTTACTGGAGCTGGGACCCGAAAGAAACCTGGGCTTTTATCTCGATTATGGTTTATGCATTTGTTATCCATATGAGACTGGTTCCGGGGTTGAGAGGTAGATACACCTTCCACGTGGTGACGATGTTTGCTTTCTGCTCAATGGTGATGACTTATTTTGGAGTTAATTACTATTTGTCAGGGTTACACTCTTATGCAAAAGGAGACCCGATTCCTTTGCCACTTTGGGTTTATATCAGTTTAGGTTATATGCTGACATTGTCTGTAGCTGCTTGGTTCAAATACAAAAAGCTCAACCAGAAAAACGAAAAGAGAACGCAGGTAGAACCTTGACCATAAAAACAGAAGCTGTCTATAATTAGACAGCTTTTTTACTTTGATGTATATGTTATTTTTTTAATTTATAATTCCAGTTTCAAAATTTTCTCCATCTGTTTCTGATTCACACTTTCCGGAATACTTCTAAAAACAAAATTCCTAAATCCAGTGAAATTTTCCCACTGCGCAACTTTTCCAAGTGTCCAGCTCGTGTTTACAATATGATGAACTTTTGGTTTTCTGATTTTCTCGAATTGAGAAAAAACTTTGTTCCAATCTTTATCATTTACTAAAAGCTTCGACAAAATATAAGCGTCTTCAACTGCTTGGCAACCGCCTTGTCCCATATTTGGAGTAGTTGCATGAGCTGCGTCGCCAATCAAACAAAGGTTTTCTGCTGACCAATTATTCATCGGCTTTAGGTCAATAATATCATTTAGAATAATATTTTCTTTGAATGTTTTCGAAATTATTTCCAGAATACCAGGATGGAAATTTCTAAATTCTTCTAATAAATCAATATTCTCCGAATAAAAATTCTCATTCACCAAAGCATACCAATACAAAGTGTTTTCTCTTATTTTCACAAAACCGAACCGTTTTCCTTTTCCCCACATTTCATAGGCGTTATGGCTGTATTTTTCGGGGATTTTCGTATCAAGGATTCCGCGCCAGCATTTTTGTCCGGTGTTTCTGATTTCTCCTGCTTGCAGAATTTGATTTCGAACCAAGGATTTTACGCCGTCTGCTCCAAATACGATTTGACTTTCAATTTCTGTTTTATCTTCAAAAGTCAAATGATAATTTTCTTTCTTTTCAATTGTTGAAAGACGTTTGTTCAGAATAATATGTTCCGAAATATTTTTACTCAGAATTTTCTGTAAATCCGCTCTGTGAATAGCGATGTTACAAACGTTATATTTGCTTTCCAATTTCAGAACATCCGTTTTGGAAATGGTTTTCAGCTTTTCATCAGTAATAATTAAAGCATGCATCTTTGTTCCTGCATTTTCGATTTTCTCTTTCAAACCGAGTTTATCGAAGATTTGTATTGCATTTCCGGCCATTGCGATTCCTGCTCCGACGGGTTTTATTTCCGGTGCACTTTCATAGATTTTGAAATCGATGTTCTGTTGCTTTAGAAAATTACCTAAAGTTAAACCGCCAATTCCGCCGCCGATGATTGAGATGCTCATTTATTTAAATTAAGTAGAAAAAGAATCTTTGTCTTACTGTAAGCAACTCGACAGATTCTGTAGAGATTCCTTCGGAATGACAAACATCAATATTCGGAAATTAAAACAAAAAAAGCAAGACCAAAAAGTCCTGCTTTCAAATCATTCAGTGAATGAAGATTTTATTTACCAAGATAAGATTTCAAAATCTTACTTCTAGTATTATGTTTCAATCTCTTGATTGCTTTTTCTTTGATTTGGCGAACTCTTTCTCTCGTAAGGTCAAAAGTTTCCCCGATTTCTTCAAGAGTCATTGGATGTTTTCCATTCAAACCGAAATATAATCTTACCAAGTCAGCTTCTCTTGGTGTCAAAGTTTGAAGTGCTCTTTCAATTTCTATTTGAAGAGATTCCAACATCAGGTCTTTATCAGGACTTGGAGACTCACCAGAACGTAAAACGTCATAAAGGTTAGAGTCTTCACCTTCCACAAGCGGCGCGTCCATAGATAGGTGACGACCACTGTTTTTCATAGATTCTTTGATGTCTTCCTCACTCATATCAAGAACTTCTGCCAATTCTTCCGGAGAAGGCGGTCTTTCGTTCTCTTGCTCCAGGTGAGCATAAGCTTTGTTGATCTTGTTGATAGAACCAATTTTGTTCAAAGGTAATCTTACAATTCTCGATTGCTCAGCCAAAGCCTGCAAAATCGATTGACGAATCCACCAAACAGCATAAGAAATAAATTTGAAACCTCTCGTTTCATCATATCTTTTCGCCGCTTTCATCAGACCAAGATTTCCTTCGTTGATCAAATCCGGAAGAGAAAGACCTTGATTCTGATACTGTTTAGAAACCGAAACTACGAAACGTAAGTTAGCTTTAATCAGTTTTTCAAGAGCAGCTCTGTCTCCGGCACGGATTCTCTGAGCCAAATCTACCTCTTCGTCAGCGGTAATCAATTCAACTTTTCCAATCTCTTGCAGATACTTGTCTAGTGATGCGGTTTCCCTGTTGGTAACCTGTTTTGTAATTTTTAATTGTCTCATTATAAAAACCTCATTCTATTAGGTTGCATTATATTATACGATGAAAAAATAAAAAAGGTTACAAATATTTTAATTTTACCAGTTTATTGT
>QFQW01000122.1 GCA_003248755.1 Chryseobacterium sp.
GACACTCTGAAAGGAAATATTGGACTTTCCGGGATTTCAAATGGAAGAGGTTTAGGGCTTGATGTAAACCTTGTAAAAGTCTGGAAAAATGGTTGGGCTGTAAAATCCGGTGGGCACATCCAGAAACTGGGGGATCAAAGTACACCTCATTATAATCTGAAAAATACAGGTTCGGATTTTTCTTCTTTTAATTTTACGTTGCAGAAGAATACATTCAAAAATGGGATTTCTTTCGATTATTACTTGACGAATCAGAATCTTGGGATCTTGCGGGATTCTCACGTTTCTATACCCAAGGAGTATGAAGCGGCGATGAATACACCTGTTCCATTTTATTCTGGAAATTTCAGTTATGATATAGATAATCCTAGACAATTGGTGGAACATCATTTGGCGAAAGTTTCAGCCTTCAACAGATTTGAGAATATTGGAAAAATATCAGCGACTTATAGTTTTCAGTATAATCATCGTCAGGAATTTGATTTGAGACGAGGTGATCTGAGTGCAATTCCGTCTTTGGATCTGGCTTTGATGACACATCAATTCAATATTAATGATTTGTTGGAGAGAGAAAAATGGTCTTTGGAAACAGGGATTGATGCTAGTTTTCAGAATAATTATTCCGATCCGGCAACGCAGGCCAGAAGACTGATTCCAAATTATGATAAATATTCTGCCGGAATCTATTCTGTTTTCAAATATAAAATAACTCCTGAATTAAATGCTGAAGCTGGAATCCGTTATGACTACAATTACTATGATGTAACAAAATGGTATGACAAAAGTGATTGGGAAAAGTATTATGCTGATACATTTCCGCAGTTTTATGTTAAGACCAATGCCAACAGGGTTTTGACAAGACCAAAAATGACATTTGAAAACCTATCATATAATGCAGGTTTGGAATATCATCCTTCGGGAAGTTTTAATTTAAAATTCAATTATGCAAAAGTGGGAAGAACGCCTAATATTGCCGAATTGTTTTCGGACGGACTGCATCATTCTGCGGCAATCATAGAGAAAGGAAATATGAATATCAAAAATGAAGAAGGGCATCAATTTAATTTGATTGCTGATGCAAAGTTTGATGTTCTGAGTGGACTGGAAATCTCTGTGAATCCCTATTTCTTTATCACAAAAAACTTTATCAATCAGATTCCGGACGGGACTTTGCAGCTGACACAGGCTGGAACTTTCCCGGTTTGGGTTTATCAGCAGATTGATGCTAAGATGTATGGAATGGATGTAGATGTTAATTTCAATGTCACAGAAGATTTGGTTTACAAAGGAAGAGGTGCTTATGTTTATGGACAAGATGAAACGAACGATGAGCCCTTGATTCTGATGATGCCAATTAACTTTTCCAACGCATTACAGTTTCACAGAAAACAATGGAATGGTTTTTACCTGAATATAGAGAATCAAACCTTTTTACGACAGAATCGTTTCCCTATTCATGATCTGGAGTATACATATTATGATAATGGGGAAGAAATGACAAAGGTTGTTGATGTCAGTACGCCTCCAAAAGGTTATTCTTTGTGGAATACACAATTGGGAATTGATCTTACGAGAAATTTTTCTGCAGGTTTGACCATTAACAACATCTTCAATATTTCCTACAAAGATTATCTGAACAGAATGCGGTTTTTTGCCAATGATATGGGGCGAAATTTCATCATCAATCTCAGATACAAATTCTAACAATTAATTTAAAAATCAATCAATTATTAAAAAATTTAAACAATGAAAAATATGATCAATCTTAGAAAGTTAGCAAGTCTTTTAACCGTCTTATTTTTAATCTTCAGTGTGGTTTCTTGCCAGAGGGACGGTGATTCTGCCGAAGATGACCTTCCGCAGGAGGAGCTGACGAAAATTACGCTGAATGTGAAAAATCTTTCGACGAACGAAAGTATTCCTTATAATTACATCATAGGTTCTGCTGCACCGGTGATCAAACTGGAAGATGGAAAATCTTACGAGGTGACAACAACTTTCTGGAACGGCAGCGAGGAGGTGACCCAGGAAATCAGAGATGCGAAAGATGAGCATTTCTTGATTTTTAATTTTCCAAAATCGACTATTAATCTTACAAGAGAGGATGGCTCAGAATCTACTGGAAAATTAGGTAAAGTAGGATTGAAAACTAAATGGGATGTTGTAAAAGTGGTAAACTCTTCTTCTCCGTTACTTCAACTAACGCTGATTCATGAGCCGGCATCTGCAAGCGAAGCGCAGAACGGAACGGCTTGGGGAAGCGTGACAGGTGGAGAAACTGATGCAGAAGCAACTTTTGGTTTGAGTAACTAATTGTTTGAAACCAACAGATCTAGAAAAAGATGTCTCAAAAAGACATCTTTTTCTAATTAAATAATTCGAAAAAATATTCTAATATTAATATTAAATTAATGTAAAATAAGCGGTTTGATTATTTTTTTTATTAAATTTGGTGCTGATTTATTAGGGGATGATTATTCTCTTGAATAGATTTTGTATTTTATATACAGTATAACACAACACAAACTATGATGATTAATTATTCCAACAAATTGATTTTGTTGTGGCTATTTCTGTTTGCCACAAATGTTTATTCCCAATGTACGGGTTGCACAGTAACCAATCCAACAAGTAATAACTATACATTCGCATCTGGAAGTGTTGTCTGTATTACAACCAACACCACAATGAGTGATGTGACATTTCAGAACAATTCGAAGATTTGTATTGCTTCTGGAGCTACTTTGATTATTCAAAACAATATTAATTCTTCCAGTGGAAGTAATGTTACTTTTGAGATTGCAGGAACATTGCAGTTCAACCAAAGTCCGAACATTAATGCAAACCTTACAATTAATATTTCTAATGGAGGAACGCTGAGAGCAGGTACGAGTGGGGGAAATAACTTCACTTTTAACGGAACCACAAATACACTTACTAATTATGGCACTGTCGCAGTTTCTGTTTTAGGATTCAGTAATGGTAGTTCGACAACGTTGGTTGACAATTATAATCTGTTTACAATAGGCCAGAATATTAATATCTCGGGAGTCACAACTTTCCGTAATCTTGGAACAATCAACATCGGTCAGAGTTATAATAACAACAGCACAAGTACTTATCTTAACTGCGGAACGATTAACTCGGCGGTTGGATATAACCTGGGTGGAGGTAAAATTATTAATACCGGTAATTTCAATGTGGGAACAGGATCTATTGATATGAGTGGTAACAGCCGATTGGAAAATTATGGTAACTTTTATTCCAAAGGGACTATTAACGGTTCTTCTAATTCGGTAATTTATAATGAAGGATTAATGAAAATCACAACATGGCAACCGAACGGAGGCACAATGAATGGTCCGGCCTCTTCTTCAAAAAAAGGCTATTCTTATTTTCTTAATTCAGTAAATCCCAATGGCGCTAAAGTAGGACCAAACTTGGATTTGACAAGGTATTCTCAATACGAACCTACTATGACAAAAAATGGGAATCAAGGGCAAAGTGCGATTTTTAATTCCGCTCCTGTTTATGTTAATTCTTCCGGGACTGCAACGACAATGGTATTGGCTACTGTTACATATGATTGTGCTGCGAGTGGAAATTGTACAGCACCACAAGTTATAAGTATTAATATTTGTCCTAATGCTGACGGAACTTTTCCTCCAGTAGCTAACGATGATACTTATTCTATTAATGCCGGATCTTCTTCTGCAACTTCTATATTGGCAAATGATCTGGAGCAATATAACGGTGCTGCAGCAACAACGTCTAATGTAACTATAACTCAGATTTCAACGTCTAATGCGGATGTTAATATTAATACTTCCACAGGGCTGGTTCAAGTAGGTTCAGGAGTGACGTCTGGAACTTATACAATATCTTACAGGATTTGTAGAATAAGTTCGCCAAATAGTTGCAGTACAGCAACAGTTACAGTTAATGTTACTGGAATTACGTCTTCTGTTTGTTACAAACCGGCGGTAACGTCTGGTAATGCTCTTTCTACTAATGCTGGTATTACATCGTTGTCAAGAGCCGATTCCGGAGGATCTGCTTGGCCAGAAACAAGAAAAGGAGCTTGGATGGTTTTAGAGTCTAAGACTAAAGGCTTCGTTATTAATAGACTGACAACAACTCAGGTTTCCAATATGCCTTCAGCAAACTTAAAAGAAGGAATGATGGTTTATAATACATCTTTGAACTGTCTTCAGATTAATACAGATGGAACATCAGCCGGTTGGAAATGTTTCAACACTCAGGCGTGTCCGGATTAAACTACAATTAAATAACTATAAAAAGATGAAAAATATTTATTACTTGGCACTTATTCTATCTGCCAACACTATTCAGTCTCAAATTGCGATTGGAAAAACAATTTTAGAATCAACTTCTTCTTCAATGGAATTTGGTTCAGAAAACAGAGGGTTTGTACTTCCTTGGGTAACCAATGCTGCGAATGTCTTAAATGCTGTTAATGGGACATTTATTTTTGATGTTAATGATAAAAAAATTAAAGTTTACGAAAGTAATGTCTGGAAAGATCTTACGGTTAATACCAACGGAGCAGCCGATACAACTTTGCAAGACAGTTTGACAGAGCAAACAGGAGCTAAAGTTTCAATAGGGGCTGTCACATCTACACCCGGAATTTTGGTTTTGGAGGATACCGATAAAGCAATGATTCTTCCTAAAGTAGCCAATCCGCATCTGAATATTGTGTCACCAACATCTGGAATGCTGGTTTATGATACAACAAAGAAAATGCTGGTTGTTTTCAATGGAACGGTGTGGACATTCTGGAAAGCATCTTAAAATCAATATTGAAACTTTATGATTTTTTATAAAATTCAAGCTTATATTTAATTTTGAAGTTCCTCAGAATTTGACTACTTTTGCAACCTAAAAATTTCAATTAATGAACGTTACAGCTAAAAACCACGATGAGGTAAGTGCATTGCTTACAGTGACATTGGAGAAAGCAGATTATAAGGACAAAGTAGAAAAACAATTGATTAACTATGCAAAAAACGCACAGGTTCCTGGATTCAGAAAAGGAAAAGTGCCGTTGAGTATGGTGAGAAAACAATATGAAGCTGGAATCGCTTTCGAAGAAATCAACAAGCAGGTTTCTGAAGCGTTGAACGGTTATGTAAACGAAAACAAACTAAGATTGGTTGGACAGCCAGTTCCTCAGCCTGTTAACGATTTCAATCACAATGCAGAATCTTTGTCTGTGGCTTTTGAAGTTGGATATGAGCCGGAATTTACTGTGGATTTGACTAAATATGAAGCACCTCACTACAAAGTAGAAGCATCTGACAAAGAAATCTCTACAAGTGTGGAAAATATGCAAAAGCGTTTTGCAGAAAGAGTTCCTGAAGAAAAAATCGGTAAGGATTCTTACGTTGCATTAGAAATTGCTCAAGTTGTAGAAGCTGATGCAGAGGGAGAGCATCAGCACGCACCAAAAAATGTAACTGTTTCCAAAGAACAAAAAGAAGCTTACGATCTGGTGAAAAAATTGAAAAAAGACGGTTCTGTAAAAGTTTCTAAAGAAGATTTAGTTTCTAAAGAAGAATTGGCAAAACAATTAGGATTCAGCAAAGAAGAAGCAGAGCACCTTCACCACAACGAGGTTGAAGTAACTGTAAAAGATATCTACGGATTGAACTTGGCAGAACTTAACCAGGAATTGTTTGACAAAGTTTACGGAAAAGACGTTATCACGACTGAAGAAGAATTGAAAGCAAGAGTGAAAACTGAATTGGATGAGTATTTCCAACAAAATGCTGATGTTCATTTCGTAAACAAAATCCTTCAGCAAGTTAACGAGAAAGAAGAAATCAAATTACCTGAAGAATTCCTGATCAAATGGTTGTTGTTCTCTAATCAAAATATCACTTCTGAAGAGCAGGCCAAAGAAATCCTTGAAAACGAGAAAAATATTATCAAAGGTCAGATTCTTGAAGGAAAATTGATGAACGATAACGAGATTCAATTGGATTATTCAGAAGTTCTTGGACAGGCAGAACAGTTGGTGAGAAACCAATTAGCAATCTACGGAATTCACCATTTAGGAGATGATGAAGTTCAGAAATATGCAGCAGAAATGTTGAAAGACGAGAACCAAGTAAGACAAATTTCTTCTGAAGTAGCTATGGCGAAGTTGAAAGATGTAATTCTTGAGAAATCTAAAAAGAAAGAAACTAAAATCTCTCACGATGAGTTTCTTGAAGAATTGAAAAAATAATTGATATTCTCATAAAATTAAAACGCTCCAATTTTTTGGAGCGTTTTTTTATTGAAACGAAGGCTTATTTTGCTAAGCCAAAGCTTTATTGGATTTACTGAGCGAACGGAGTGGTTGAGTCCCAGGCTCTGTCTATTTGTTTTTTTAATTACTATATATATTGTAAAACTTCTACTAAGTCTGAAAGTGTGAGTGAGAAAAAATTAAAAGCACTTAAGATAAATGGAAGGCTCACATTGAGGTGACCATTTTCTATTTTGGAAAGTTTACTTTGGGAGATGTTTAGCTCTTCGGCCAATTCTTCTTGAGATATATTCTTCTCTTCACGAAGTTTTTTGATATAGAAACCAATATCATTTGTTTTTTTCATCGTTTGTGTTGTTTTATTAGCACAAATGTAAGATGCTGATGAATGCTATGAATATTTTTTCATGTTAAAATTGGTTAAAATTTTGTAGAAAACTTATTTTATTGAACTACTCGTTACGGATTCTTAGCATTGCTGTAATTTTTCTTTTCGCAGGATTTATTATATTATGAAAAAGTATAAGTTTACTTTCACTTTTACTACTAGCCTATTCTATAACGAGTTCTTATCATATTCAGAAAAGAAGTAGCTAATGACTTGGTTGATATTTGTCATTATTTTGTTGATTTACCAATTACTGATTTGTAATTCTAAGTAAATAGTGAATGTTTTTTTACATTATATTTCTTATCATCTTTATTGTTGTTTGGATAATGGTAAAAGAATAAAAGATGACTTTATATACTATTATTTTTTGAGAAGTACGATTATTCCAAAATGGAATAGGAAATTATCAATTTTCTTTCAAAATTTGTTCTACAGTT
>QFQW01000123.1 GCA_003248755.1 Chryseobacterium sp.
AAAAGTGGTACAAATATAGAAAATAAACTCAAATAAAAGAAACTATAAATCACATAAATAACTGATAGTCAAATAAAAGAAAGAAAAAGAAATCAAAGGAAAGCTAAATTATTTCCCGATACAAAACTTACTAAAAATATTACCCAAAACTTCATCATTGCTAAATTCTCCAGATATTTCCCCAAGATATTCCAAAGCATTTCTAAGCTCATAAGCAAGCAATTCCGTTGTGATTTGTGAACTCACTGCTTCTTCTACTCTTTTAACTGAGTTCAAAGATTTTTGTAACGCTTCGTAATGACGTTGATTCGTAATTACAACATTCCCTTCTTCAGATTTCAAATGCTCAACATAAGATGATAACTCATTTTTCAAATCTTGGATATTCTGGTTTTCTACAGCCGAGATTTTGATAAAATCAAAATCTGTTGAAATCTCATTTCTGAAAATCTGCTCTAATTTTTCATATCGAGTTGGAACTACCTCATCAATTTTTGTAGCACAGATAATTAATTTTAAATCTTCTCTCAACAATGATTTTATCATTTCGATATCTTCTGAAAAATCTTCGGTTCCTGCATCTGCTAGATAAACTAAAATCTCAGCATTCTCAACTTTTTCTTTAGCCTTTTTTACACCAATTGCTTCAATTTCATCTGACGTTTCACGCAAACCTGCTGTATCAATCAATCGGAAAGCGTGACCTTTGATATGAAGGATTTCTTCAATTGTATCTCGAGTTGTTCCTGCAATATTACTTACAATCGCCCTTTCCTCTTTCAAAAGAGAATTCAAAAGTGTAGATTTCCCTGCATTTGGTTTTCCAATAATCGCAACTGCAGTTCCGTTTTTAATTGCATTTCCGTATTGGAAACTATCAATAAGTGAACTTAATTTATCTTCAATTTTATGAAGCAAGGATTTAAGAGCCGTTCTATCTGCAAATTCCACATCTTCTTCTGCAAAATCAAGCTCGAGTTCTATTAATGACGTGAAATTCAGCAAGTCGTTTCTTAGGAATGAAATCTCGTTGGAGATTCCACCTTTCAATTGATTCAACGCTACTTTTCGGGAAGCTTCGTTTTCAGATGCAATCAAGTCTGCAATAGATTCAGCTTGAGAGAGGTCGATTCTGCCATTCATAAAAGCACGCATCGTGAATTCTCCGGCTTTTGCCATTCTTGCTCCATTTTTAATCAGAACTTCAAGAATTTTTTTGCCAATGTAAGGCGAACCGTGGAAAGAAATCTCAACGGAATTTTCTGTTGTAAAAGTTTTCGGAGCGTGAAAAACCGAAATCATTACTTCATCAATCGTTTCTGTTTCATCTTTAATAAAACCATAATGAACTGTGTGAGATTCTACTTTTTCCAGATTTTTCCCTTCGAATATTTTATTGACAATTTCAAAAGATTCATTACCAGAAACTCTGATTATCCCTATTGCTCCGATTCCGTTGGCTGTTGCTAATGCACAGATTGTATCCTGATTCATATTGCAAAAATAATGTTTGAAGAAACTTTAATTGATTTTATTTGATGATTTTTTTCTGTTTTCCAGAATAGTGTACAAATTAGACTTAGCCCATTCCGTAATATTTGCAATTAATGGATAGAAATCTTCGCCTAATTCCGTTAATCGATATTCTACTTTTGGAGGAACAACAGGATAGACTTTTCTGGTAATCAATCCGTCATTTTCTAGAAATTTAAGAGTTTGAGTCAGCATTTTTTGAGAAATATCTCCAATGAGTTTATTAATTTCACTGAATCTTAAAACTTCATTTTCTTTCAATAACAATAGAATCAAAATAGACCATTTTCTCCTATTCTATCCAAAACTAACCTTATCGGACAGTTCCCGTTATTAAAATATTTCCTTTTTTCAATCTCTAATTCACTCATTTTCAACGTTAATTACTTTTAAGTTTGTTAATTCCTATTAAGTACGTTCTTGTTTTGATTTAGCAAAGATAATACTCTGCTCTCTAAAAGAGAGTAACTTTACAAAACATACTAAAAATGAGTAACTTATTAATTATTTTAGCACATCCCAATTACAGTGCTTCCAATGCGAATAGAGCATTATTAGAAAATGTTTCTAATGAGGGAAATATTACAAATTCATAACATCTATGAAAATTATCCTAAGGGAAAAATTGACATTGCCAAAGAACAAGAATTATTATCAAAATATTCAAGGATGATTTTTCAATTTCCGACCTATTGGTTCAATGCACCTGAATTTTTTAAAACTTAGACTGATGAAGTTTTCACATTTGGTTGGGCTTATGGTCCTAATGGAACCGCATTAGTAGAAAAAGAATTCGGAATCGCAACAATAGGTGGCCTCAAAGAATCTTACTTACCAGATGGTGAAAAAGGTTTTACAGTTGAAGATTACTTAACACCAATTAGTGTAACTATAAAATATACGGATGCAAAATATATTGAGCAAATAAGCTTAAATGATGCTCATACCCTGAAAGAGGAAGATGTGAAAGCAGTTCTGGAACGGTATAGAAACTTGATTTTTAATTAGAACTTAACAAGGTTTATAAATAAAGACCGTTTAATCATCTTAAACGGTTTTTTTATTTATTATAATAAGCTTTAGAAATCAATAACTCCAGAAACTCCATTGATTACCATTATAGACAGCAAGTGTTTTGATTCCGCCATTATTAACTAAAACCATCATTCCCGGAGCCGGATTTACAATATTTTGATAAGAAGAAACTATTGGTAAAACCATCGCTTTTGTAGTGGATTCCAGAACCATAATTCCATCTGCTGAAGATGTTGTGCTTCCAATTATAGTTTTTGCATTCGTATTTTCCTTTGCGACAGGTTGGATACCTAAATAAGAAGAGACATTAGCAGTTTGTACACTTAAGTCTACCCAACTTGTACCATTGTAATATTCTACTTTTGCAGCAGTTGGTGTAGTAGCATTCAGGATAATACTTCCTGCTGTGTTGATTCCCGTTTTATCGGTAATATACGGAAGAATAATACCTCTATTTTCTGCACTGGAAAACTCCATAAGAACAGAGGTTTTATCAGGTGCAGTACCGACATTATCACCAATAATAACTTGTGAAAATGCATTATTAATACCCAATCCCAATACTAAAACATATAATATTTTCATAATTATGGACAAGTTTTTTTGTTATAGCATCTCCAGCCGACAGTTGAATTAACATAAACTTTCAGACAGTTTTCTGTCGTGTCATAAACCATCATTCCTTCCACAGGATTGGTAATATTGGCCAGACCGGCAGTTGTAACCCGGCTAATAACAAATGGTTTTTTATTAGACTCCAAAGCCAGCCATCCTCCTTTTCTCACCATTGGCCAATTATCAGTGGATGCTTCCGAACCTGCACGCCCCAGTGATGTAATACCAAGTTTAGTGTCCAAAGCAGTACCTGATGTTATCGGGTTTTCTAAACAATACAAGGATAGAGAATTGGTACTATATGCAGAAAAAGCAACATCACTATCTCCGGAAAGAACCTGCACAAACTTAACAGCACTTGTATAATTGGCTAGTGTAATTCCAAAGTCACTAAGTTTGAAAGTCAGAACTCTCACATCCCTTGTTGTTCCGGAAAATCCACTTCCACTATTATAATTATGAGGACAGTTTCCGGCGTAATAAAAACTCCAAAGAGCTTTACCGGAAGGTGACACTGTAGAAAAGTTTACTTCTTTCTGGGTACCTATCGTATTCCCATTGACATCTGTGAATTTAAAAACATCAAAACTCGTACTAGGTTCTCCAACTTGAGTTACAATAATATCAGGAATTTCATCGCTAATACAGTTTGGATTAATATCTGCAAGAACGTTAACATTAAAAACCAGATCTTGCTTAGGAATATTGAATACGGCTGTACTCAAATCCAAACCATTGATACCGTCTCTCAAATAATAGCCCAAAGATGTATCGCAACTAAGCGAGGGAGTATTGGTCTGGTTTTGAATAACTCCATTTACATATCGTGGAATTCCGATAAGAAAGTTCTGACCAGTACTAAGTGTGTTAAATGAAACAGGGAATGCTCTATAACTCTCATTAGTATAGCTAATCCCGTTAGCTGTAAGTCTGGCGTTATTAACACCGGTGGAATAAGTTACTCCCCCAACAGTTATCCCTAATAAGTTATTTGTATCCTGAGCTGTAACATAAGTTGATGTATTGTTTTGAGAAGTCCAATAATTATTATAATCACCGAAGATAGCTGTAGGTCTTAGCTGTGAGTATAAAAAATTAATGGAAAAAAATACTATAATAAAAATTTGTGATTTTACTATTAATTTATTCATTTTCATTCTATCCTTTTCATTGATTTATTTCAATTATTTATACCAATAATCACAAATATATAAAAAATCATATAAACATTTGTTTAAGGTGTTATGATCAAACCTATAAATGATTAATATCAGTTTGATAATATCAATTTTTATTAAGTAATATTTGAAATTGAAAACCTAATCAATGGAGTAATTCCTATCTTTGCACCTAAATTTTTAAAGACAATGAATGCATTTATCGAAGAGCTAAAATGGCGTGGACTTTTTTCTGACATGACGCCGGGAACGGAGGATCAACTGAATAAAGAAATGACAAAAGCTTACATCGGGTTTGACCCAACTGCAGATTCTTTGCATATCGGAAGCCTTATCCAAATCAAAATCCTTGCACACTTCCAACAGTACGGTCATCAGCCGATTGCTTTGGTTGGCGGTGCAACAGGAATGATTGGAGATCCTTCCGGCAAATCAGCAGAACGTAATCTTTTGAGCGAAGAAACGCTTCTATATTACGTTGATTGTCTGAAAAACCAATTATCCAGATTCTTAGAATTTGACGGAGATGGTGACAACAAAGCAATTCTTGTAAACAATTATGATTGGATGAAGAATTTCACTTTCCTTGATTTTGCTAAAAACATTGGAAAACACATCACAGTGAATTATATGATGGCAAAAGATTCTGTAAAAAAACGTTTCTCCGGAGAATCAGGAGTTGACGGAATGAGCTTTACAGAATTCACTTACCAGCTTTTACAAGGTTACGATTATCTTCACCTTTACCAAAATGAAGGTGTGAAACTTCAAATGGGAGGTTCTGATCAATGGGGAAATATCACTACAGGAACAGAACTGATTAGAAGAAAAGCACAAGGTGAAGCTTACGCTCTTACAGTTCCATTGATTACAAAAGCAGACGGTTCTAAATTCGGGAAGTCTGAAAGTGGTGAAAATTATTGGTTGGATGCTAAAAAAACTTCGCCCTACAAATTCTACCAATTCTGGCTGAATGCAACTGATTCTGATGCGGAACGATTCATCAAATTCTACACATTCCTTCCAAAAGAAGAAATCGAAACTTTGATTGAAGAGCACAAAGCTAATCCAGGCGAAAGAAAACTTCAAAAAAAATTAGCTGAAGAAGTAACAGTTTGGGTACACGGAAAAGAAGCGTACGAAAAAGCTTTAACTGCAACTAAGATACTTTTTGGAAAATCTACTGCAGAAGATTTTGCCAAGCTGGATGAAGAAACTTTCTTGGAAATATTTGACGGAGTTCCACAAACTGAAATTTCAAAAACCGAAGTTTTAGGACAAAATATTGTTGATCTTCTTTCTAATTCAGGTTTTTTAAATTCTAAAAGCGAAGCAACAAGGGAATTAAAAGGAAACGCAATTTCAGTAAATAAAACTAAAGTTGATGACCAATTCTCTGCATCAGAAAATAATTTGATTGACGGTAAGTTTTTACTCCTTCAAAAAGGAAAGAAAAACTATTTTATTGTAAAAGCCATTTAAAATAGAACTTTAAATAACAAAAAATACCGTTGACACAATCAACGGTATTTTTATTTTAAATATAATATTGATTAAGCTTTTATCAATCCTAATTCTATTAATCTTTCTCTTAAAAACTCACCTGCAGTTGCATCTGGATACAATTTCGGGTTGTTTTCACCTACACAATTTTCTAGCGCAGCAAGTGACATATTACTCACAGGATGCATAAAAAACGGAATCGAATATCTAGAAGTTCCCCACAATTCTCTTGGCGGATTTACCACTCGGTGAATCGTAGATTTCAGTTTGTTGTTAGTATGTCTTGATAACATATCACCAACGTTAATCATCAACTCGTCTGGTTCTGCAATCGCATCAATCCATTCACCATTATGATTTTGAACCTGAAGACCCTTTCCTTGAGAGCCCATCAAAAGAGTAATCAAATTAATATCTCCGTGAGCTGCTGCCCTTACCGCATCATCTGGTTCTTCAGTAATCGGCGGATAATGAATGGGTCTCAAAATAGAATTTCCTTCAGCAATTTTATCATCAAAATAAAACTCGTCCAGACCAAGATACAAAGCTAAAGCTCTCAAAACATATTTCCCTGTTTTTTCAAGCATCTGGTAAGTTTCCTTACCCACCTCGTTAAACTTCGGAAGTTCTTCAACGATTACGTTGTCAGGATATTCGCTTTTGTATTTTGAATCATCCGAAACATACTGTCCGAAATGCCAAAATTCTTTCAAATCTCCTTTTTTAAATCCTTTTGCGGTTTCTTTTCCGAAACCTACATAACCTCTTTGTCCTCCAATTCCGGGAATCTCATACTTTTGCTTGGTTTCCACAGGGAGCTCAAAAAAGTTTTTAACCTCTCCATACAATTCACTCACAAGCTTATCATCAAGAAAATGTCCTTTCAAGGCAACAAAACCAATTTCTTCGTAAGCTTTTCCGATTTCATTTACAAATTTCTGTTTGCGTTCCGGGTTGTCCGAAAGGAAATCACGCAGGTCTACACTAGGTATTTTATCCATTTTAGAAATTTTAGTGCCGTAAAAATACACTTTTTATAGTAACACAAAAGGTATTGATAAAAACTATTCCAGATTCTGAACTCTGTTATTTATCTTTGCAAAATGGAATTACAATACCTCGTAAGAGAACCTCAAAATATTACATCAGAAACGCCCATTTTATTTATGCTTCACGGTTATGGAAGCAACGAAGAAGATCTTTTCAGTTTTGTCCCGACTTTGCCAGAAG
>QFQW01000124.1 GCA_003248755.1 Chryseobacterium sp.
GTGAGGGATTCGAACCCCCGGACCTGTTACAGTCAACAGTTTTCAAGACTGCCGCAATCGACCACTCTGCCAACTCTCCTTACTTACCACGATCTCTCGTTTTCAGTGGTGCAAATATAGAAAGCTTTTATATACTGCGCAAATTATTTTTGACAAAAAAATTTAATTATTTAATTATCAAAAGGAAAAATTAATTCTTAACGATTTGAAAGCCTAAAAAAACCATTAATATTCCTATGATTAGACTTAATAGAGCATATAAAATCAAGATTTCATAACTACCATTTTGAAAGAGTGAGAAATTTTCTGCCGAAAAGGTGGAAAAAGTAGTGTAACCACCACAAATTCCTGTTATAAAAAGGTATTTAAGGGTATTATCAACTTTTAAAAAGTAAGCAGATAGAATTCCGATTAAAAAACAACCAGAAATGTTAACTACAAATGTCCCCATTGGGAAAGTATTAATATTCCATAGTTTTTGAGTGTAATTCGAAATCAAAAAACGTAAAACACTACCAAAACCACCACCCAGAAAAATGTAAATCAGATTTCTCATTATGCTAAATTATGAATAATGATTGATTTATAGAAAATTATGAATTAATAATGTTATCTTTGACAAAATATAATATCTACGTGAGGCTGCTGATTTTAGGTTATTTAAAATTGTTGCCATTCGCCTCACTTTAGTTTTTTTGTTGTAGAGATGGCTTACAACGTTTTATTTACATAATTATATGAATGCATTGGCATTAGACCCATCTGTAGTTTCGTACTCGGATTTTCTTGATCGTTTCAAAACCTCACTCTCATCACTTTTTCAAAAGGAAAATATTGGTCAATTAAGTCTGTCTAGGGGCTTACCTCCGAATGTATGGAAAGAGATTTTTAATTTGAAGCCTCTTTCTGTAGCTATTCCAAAAGAATTTGGTGGTAGAGGTGTGAAGGTAAAAGAATGCTTAGGCATTCTATCTGCAGCATCTTATGAATCTTTGCCATTATCTCTGACTTTTGGGATTAACATTGCTTTGTTTTTGGAACCACTTGCAAAGTATGGAAACAATATTATCAAAGGAGATATTTTCAAACATTTCCTGGATTTCGGAGCCATGGGTGGTTTGATGATTACAGAGCCGGATTATGGAAGTGATGCTCTTAGCATGAGAACTCAAAATGAGTTAAAAGACAATACTTATCATATCAAAGGTACAAAACATTGGCAAGGTCTTACAGGTTTAGCTAATTATTGGTTGGTAACTTCAAGAAATATTAATTCTGATGGGAATCTTGCAAGAGATGTTGATTTCTTTATAGCTGACACACATCAGCCGGAACAAAATATCGAGGTTAAAGAATATTATGACAACGCAGGACTTTATATGATTCCTTACGGTCTTAATAAAATCGATATCAAAGTTCCGGAACAAAATAAACTTATACCAGAATCTACGGGGCTTAAATTAATGCTGGATTTGCTTCATAGAAGTAGATTACAATTTCCCGGAATGGGAATGGGATTCTTGAAAAGAATGATGGACGAAGCTATGACGCACTGCAAAGAGAGAATAGTTGGCGCATCTAATTTATTTTCTTTGGATCAAGTTCAATATCAATTAGCAAAATTGCAGTCGTTTTTCACACTATCCTCAGCAATGTGCGCCAAAAGCACAATTATTAGCGGGATTGATAAAGATGTTTCTGGAAGTGGAATTCATGCTAATAGTATGAAAGCATTTGTGACTGATATGATGCAAGAGGCGGCTCAGATTTTAGTTCAGGTTTCAGGTGCAAAAGGTTATAGAATCAGTCACATCGGAGGAAGAGGAATAATGGATAGTCGTCCGTTCCAGATTTTTGAAGGTTCTAATGAGATGCTTTATACACAGATTTCTGAAGGTATCTTGAAGGATATGAAGAAGAAGAAAACAGAAAATCTGTTAGATTATCTTTCTATTAATGAGATTACCAAAGATGCAGCAAAATTATTTTCAAAAGAATTGGACTTTACAGTTAGCAGTCCTATTTCTCAGAGAAAAATGGTTGATCTAGGAAAGATTATTTCTAGAGTTGTAACTGTAAATGATTTAACAGAACTTAATGATTCCGGATTTAATCAGGAATTGACGGATAATTCTATCGAAATTGTAAGACAAGAGATTGTGACGCTGATTGCTTCTATGAAGCATCATAAGAATATCAATGCAATCTGCGACACTAGTGAAAAAAGTGATTGGATGGACTTTTTCTAATCAAATTCAAAATTATAGATAAAGACGATGCCTCTAATTTTAGGGGCATTTTCTATGTGTAATATATTTGTCGTATATTTGTAACATAATTTCTAAACGGTTTTCTGTATCTGCTGATGCAACGTTTTCTTTTATTTTGTGTTCTCGGCCTATTGGTTAATGTTTTATTGGCGACACAACTTCTGAATAGTAGAAACAGAATAACTTTTTAATCTTATTAGGAATCGATTTTCAAATTCCATCAATGAAGATTTATTCTGAATTCATTTAATTCAATTTCAGAACATTAATTTAAAATAACAACACGTAATTTATGGCAGATTCTTTCTCAAAAAAAGAAAACTTCAAGAAAAAACAGCAAAAACAAAAAGAAAAAGCACTTCGTCGTGAAGAGCGAAAAACTAATAACGACAAAGGAAAAGAAACCGAATTCATGTATGTAGATGCTTATGGAAGATTAACTTCTACACCTCCGGAAGAAAGAGTAGAGGTGGATTTGGACAATATTCAATTGGGTGCAGCTCCCATAGAGGCCGAAGAGACTGTAAAAACAGGAATCGTAACTTTTTTAAGTGAAAAAGGATACGGCTTCATTACCGAAAACAAAACCAATGAAAATATCTTTTTCCATAGTAATAATTCTTCGCAACCCTTGAAAAAAGGGAATAAAGTGTCTTTTGAAAAAGAAAAATCTCAGAAAGGTTTTTCGGCAATTAACATTGAGATTGTAAAATAAATTACTAAATTTCATAAATCTCAGTATCCGTAAAAATATAGAATCTTCCTTTTCTAGGAAGATTTTTTGTATCCAGACCTGTAAACTCACTGAAAGCAGGGAGAAGGAGTTGATTTTCCGTTACTACAAAACAAGGCAGTTTAATTTTTTTTACAACAGAATTAATAAGAAACCCCGGATGAATATGCCCCGTAATCTGAAACTTAGATTCTGTTTTTTCAAAATCGTGAACGAAAACTAAATCGTTTAATTCGTATTTTTCAGCTTTAAAGTCCAAACACAATTTTTGCTCTAATTTTTTCGAAATTTTGTCATGATTTCCTTCAATCAAATAAAACTTTAAATTTTCAAATTGCTCTTTCCAAAGGCAAAATTCCGAAACTTCTGAATTATCTCCAGCGTGAAGCAAATCACCCACAATAATAAATTTTTCGGGCTGAAAATATTCTATCAGAATGGATAACCGCTCCAAATCATTTTTCATAATCTGATTCGCCAAAGCAATTCCGTTTTTCCTAAAATGAGCCGTTTTTCCGATATGTAAATCCGATAAAATCAAAGCTTTTTCTTTTTTCCAAAACAACGCCCGCTGATTGGTTAAAGTGAAAACTTCGTTTTGAATATTAATATTTTTAGTTACTATTTTCATCATTAAATAAACGTAATCTTTGTCATTCCGAAGGAATCTAAACCGCTGAGATTGACTTCATCGAACCACTTCGTTAGGTTTCCCACTGATAAATTATTTTTTCTTCGCCTGCATAATCAATTTCTGAATTCTCGCATCCAGATTCTCACTCGTCAAAGTCTGTCGCAAACTGTCTACTTTTATAGGGAAACTCAATGGTGTAAAAGCATTGGCAAACTTCAGGATAATTTTCGATTTTTCAATTCTTTTGAATGCTTCGACTAATCTTTGTTCCTGTAATTGCATATTGAAAACTTCTGTATAAGCCTGCCTCACAAGAAAATGATTCGGGTCGTAATCTTCCAAAACTTTGAAAATCAAACCTGCCGAACTTTGAAGCGATTTATTAGAACGTTGCTGTCCCGGAAAATTCTGCACAACCATTCCGGAAATCACCGCAATATCTCTGAATTTTCTTCGAGCCATTTCCGCAGCATTAATACTGGAAATTACATCGGTCATCAGATTTTCTCTAGTTAAAATTTTGTCTAAATTTTCTTCATTTAAAGGAATTTCTTTATCGCTGAACAATTCAAAACCATAATCATTCATCGCCATTGAAAACGAAATTGGAGACAGTTTTGAAATTCTGAAAGCAATCAAAGCAGCCATTACTTCGTGAACCAACCTGCCTTCGAAAGGATACATAAACAGATGGTAACCTTCCCTGTTTTTTATAAGTTCCACCAAAAATTCGTCTTCTTTCGGAATGTGGGAACGCTCTTCCTGGTTCGCCAAAAGCGGATGAAGGAACCTCAGTTCTTTTTCAGAAGCTTTCGGATTTAATGCTCCTGAAAGTTTTTCTCTGAGAAAATGTCCCAAGTTTGAACTCAACGGCAATCTTCCGCCCAAATAACTCGGCGCTAAAGCTTTTCCTTTTGACAATCGGACATAAACGGTCATATCTTTTACCATTACAACTTCCAAAACGCGACCTGCCAAGATGAATCTCTCTTCTTTCTTTAATTTCGAAATAAAATATTCCTCAACCATTCCGATGTAACCGCCGGAAATAAATTTCACTTTCAGCATCGCATCGCTCACAATCGCACCCATATTCATCCGATGAAGCATCGCAATTCTTCGGGAAGTTACTTTGAGTAAACCATCTTCCATTATCACCACTTTATGATATTCTTCGTAGTTTTTTAGTGCACTTCCACCAATTGTAAGAAATTCGATGATGGATTTCCATTCTTCATCCCTAATTTCCTGGAACGTATAAACCTGCCTGATTCTTTCGTAAGTTTCCTCAGGATAAAATCCGTCACCAATCGCCAAAGTCATCAGAAACTGAACCAAAACATCGAAACATAAAACCTGTGGCTCGCGAGGTTCTATGACATTTTGTTTGATAGCTTCTTTCAAGGCAGAAACTTCGATTAATTCCAAAGAATGTGTCGGAACGCAATAAATTTTTGAAGTTTCAAAAGGGGAGTGACCGCTTCGTCCGGCACGCTGCAAAAATCTCGCAACACCTTTCGCAGAACCGATTTGAATAACGGTATCGACAGGTTTAAAATCAATGCCTAAGTCCAGAGATGATGTTGAAACGACCGCTTTCAGTTTTCCGGAGCTCAAATTTTCCTCAATCCAGATTCGCAGTTCTGCATCAATCGAACTGTGATGAATAGCGATTTGTCCGGCAAAATCAGGATAAGCATTCAGTAAAAGCTGATACCACATTTCACTCTGGCTTCTTGTATTGGTAAACACAATTGTCGATTTTGACTCGAGAATAATCGGAACGACTTTATCTGCTAATTTTTGTCCAAGATGTCCCGCCCAGGGCAAAATTTCAACTTCATCCGGAAAGACGGAAAGAATCTCAATTTTCTTATGTTCTTTGGCGGTAACTTTTGTCTTTTTGATGTTATAAGGAATCAAAACATCCATCGCTTCATCCAGATTTCCAATCGTTGCCGAGATTCCCCAGATTTTCAGTTTTGGAACATATTTTCTTAATTGAGAAATTCCCAATTCTACCAAAACACCACGTTTTGAACCTAACAATTCGTGCCATTCATCAATAACAATACATTGCAAATTCTTGAAAAAACGCTGATGATTTTTTTGTCCGAGAAGCAAGTGTAAACTTTCGGGAGTTGCCACAAGGATTTCAGGCATATTTTTGACTTGTTGCTGACGGACTTTCGGGTCTGTGTCACCATTTCTCACACCTACTATCCAATCAAGACCAATCTCGTCAATTGCTTCCTGCATTGCTTTGGCGATATCTTTCGACAATGAACGAAGTGGCGTAATCCAAATCATTTTTAGTCCGCTTTTGTATTTTTCGGGATCGTTTAGAAAATCAGAAATTAAAGCTAAAAAAACAGAAAAAGTTTTCCCAAAACCAGTTGGAGCAACTACCATTCCGCTATAACTGTTTCCAAATTTCTGCCAAGTATCAACCTGGAATTTGAATGGAGAAATCGATTTTTCCATCATCCAGGTTTGAATGATTTTAAAGCCTGTGGTATTTTCAAAGTTGCTCAAATTATATGTATAATAATTTACATTATCAATTATTCAACCAATCATAATATTATTTAGATTTAGGCCTACTTTCATTACCATATTTTTTGTAGTTTAGTTAGAAAAATTAATAATGAACTATGTTTAGAATAGTCTATTCATATACATTACAATAATTTTTTTAGGGTGATTATATACTTAACTGTACCAGTAGCATCCTTATCTTAATTACGAGTTTTATTATTAAATACAAAATAAATTAGCTATTTACTATTTCATATTTTGACTTGGTACATTCAAGTATATCATTGCCAAATATTAATTTATCATTAAACTCATACAGAGATATTAATCTAATTTTCTTGCTTAAATTAAAAACCTCTATCTTTGCACTAATGTTAAAATGTCTTTCCATATTCTGTGTTATAACCTACTGCCTTGCAACTACGAGTATTGCAGAGCTGGTTAAAACACCGATATTTATAGAACATCTTACAGAATATCAAGGAAGTGTGGTTGAATTTTTAGTTGAGCATTACGACAATCATCAGCCAGATGCAGATTGGGATAGTGATCAAAAATTACCTTTTTTCAATCCTACTCAAGTTTTGATTGTTCAAGCAAAACTTCCCGAAACTACTTTTCACATCGAAAAAATCAAAGAGATTATCATTTCTCAAAAAACCACTGTTTATCAGGAAAAAGATTTTTCCAGCAGTTACCTTTCCCGTATTTTCCAGCCGCCGCGCTTTTGTTAATTGACTTTTATTTAAATATCAGTGTTTTAGGATTTTTTTCTAAAACAGATGATTCTATTTAATTCAATTAATAAATTTTTATGTTAAATAAAATCATTGAGTTTTCTGTAAAGAATAAACTCATTATTGCGCTGTTTACCATTGCGCTTATCCTTTTTGGAATTTATGAAAC
>QFQW01000125.1 GCA_003248755.1 Chryseobacterium sp.
GTTAAAAAAGGGAACTACACCTTCAAATTCTACACGGGAAAAGATGCTTCCGGAGCTAACACTTTCCTTGAGAAAAAAGTTGTTGTAGAGTAGAGTTTTTAGGAGCTTAATCCCGCTATCCGCTATATCTTTTTCTTTTTTAACAAAAAAGAAAAAGGATGCCGCTACTATCGGGGCTATGGCTTTTGCCATCCAAATAAGCATTAGTCCATAAATGTAATTATTTGTCATTGAATAATTTGAACAAATAAGAATCTGTTGTTTTGCTTAGCTGAGTTTTACGGCTTTGTGAATCTTAAAATATTTTCAATAATTTCAAAAAAAAACTTTGCGGACTTTGCGTTAAAACTCCACGCATTCACCAAAAAAATAATTAAATTGAGCCTTTAAGTTTTTAAAGGCTTTTTTATGCAGTTTCTTCAGAAGATTATTTCAGAATTATTAGAAAATCATCAGGACATTTCCACGCTGGATATTGTTTTGCCAGGGAAAAGACCAATGGTTTTCATCAAAAGAATTTTGCAGGAAAAGCAATACAAAGGTCTCTTACCCAACTTCGTCACAATCGATGAACTGATTGCAGAATTATCTGAAAATATAGAAATCAAAGGAATCGCACTTTGGCTTTTTTCATTTAGAATTTATAATAAAATTGATTCATCCGAAGATTTTTCAGGTTTCCTGAAATGGTTTCCGACTTTGCAGAAAGATTGGGACGATATGATGAAGTTTTCAGACGACGACCAGAAAATCCTGCTTTGGATGCTGGACGAAGAACGCATCAAAAATTGGGGAGAAAATCTTGGAGACGATGATAATCCAAGAAAACGAAACCTCAATTTCTGGAGAAAAATGAACGAGTTTCTGCCACTTCTGAAGTCAGAACTTGGAAAAGAAAATTTTGCCACTTCCGGAATGTTGTATCAGGAAGCTTTTTCCAGAATTGAAAATTTTGCCAAAGAAACCAATCGCCAATTTGTTTTTTGTGGATTCAACGCATTATCAAGAGTGGAAGAGCAATTGGTAAGACAGCTTTTGCAATGGAACAAAGCAGAAATTTATTTCCAGGCCGACCAATATTATATCGATGATGAAAGACAAGAATCCGGAAAATTTTTGAGAGAAACGTTGAAGTGGAAAGAATTCAATGACAGTAGAGATTTCAAATGGATTGAAAATCAATTTTCACAACCAAAAAATATCAAAACCTACGAAGTTTCGGGAAATATTGTCCAAGCCAAATTCCTTCCTGAAATCCTAAAAAAAATCCCTAAAAATGAATTGTCAGAAACTGCTTTGGTTCTATTAGACGAGAATCTTCTGCCAGCCGTTTTAGATAGCCTAAACGCAGTTGAAAGCGTGAACATTACAATGGGATTCCCGTTGAAGAATCTCTCGTTCAGCAATGCTGTTAAAAAACTGTTTTATCTTCAGAAACAACAGGAAAAAAAATCATCAAGCTATTATTACGCCGATGTTTTACCAATCTTGGAAGAATTACCAAATGACGAAAAAGATTCGGAAGTCATTCGAAACTTTATCGCATCAATCGAGGAAAGAAACATTGTTTATATTTCCAAATCATTGTTACAGGAATTGCTTGGAAATCTGAGTTATTTTCAGCTTTTACAGAAACCGGAAAACTCTCAGCAATTTTTAAATTTATTAATTAAATTCTGTTACGAGCTCAAATTCAAAGAACTGGATGATATTCAGTATGAGAATATTGCGCTTTTTGAGAATGTTTTCAAAATCATCAAAAATCAATTATTACCTTATCGGATTGATGTCAAAATAGAAACGCTGGAAGTGCTTATCAATCAATTAGTCAATTCAGAAAGTATTGATTTTGTGGGAGAACCTTTGGCAGGATTTCAGATTATGGGGCTTTTGGAAACGCGTCTTTTGAATTTCAAGAATGTCATTCTGTTATCCGTAAACGAAGGAAAACTACCTTTAGGGAATACTCAGAATACTTACATTCCGTTTGATGTTCGTAAGAATTTTGGACTGAACACTTTTTTAGAAAATGACAGTATTTATGCTTATCACTTTTACCGATTGATCCAGAATTCGGAAAATGTTCATTTGCTTTATAATGCATTGAGCTCCGGTGTTAATACAGGCGAAAAAAGCCGTTTCATCACACAATTGGAAATGGAAAGTCTACACCATATCGAACATATCATTATTGAAAATTCCTCGGAACCTATCGCTCAGGAACTGATGAAAATCGATAAAAATGACGAAGTAATGCGACTTCTGAACGAATGGAAAAACCGAGTTTCGCCTTCGCATCTTGTGACTTATCTTTATAACCCGATTGATTTCTATCTTAATAATCTTCTCAAAACCAGAGAGACCAACGAAATCGAAGAAGAACTTTCGCAAAGAAATTATGGAAACTTAGTTCATTATGCTTTGCAATTTTTACATGAACCGATTAATGGTAAAGTATTATCAGTTAATGATTTAGAAAGTTTACTTCAACAAACAGATTCAGCAATTGATTTTGCCATTGGAAAGCTCAACCATCAGCAGGAATTCTATGAACGGGGAATGAATTACATCCACAAAGAAATTGCAAAAAGGGTAGTGCGCAATATTGTAGAATATGATTTGGAATTGGTGAAAAATGGCTCTGCTTTGGAGATTTTGAATTTGGAAAAAGAAATCAACTGTGATTTTTTCCTCGATGAAAATAGAACCGACAAAATCAGTTTTTATGGGTTTATTGATAGAATCGACAAGTTGGACGGAATTACGAGAGTGATTGATTACAAAACTGCAAAACCTAAAAACCTAACGATTAATCTTGGTAAAAATAAAGAAGAAAAACTTCCGGAATTATTTTTCCGGGACGATTACAAACAAGCTTTACAGCTTTCGATTTACAAGTATTGTATCAAAAATGTTTTGGACATCAATCCTGATTATATTGAAACGGCAATCTGGTCTTTTGCAGAAGTCAATAATGGCCCACAAAAACTTAACTTTATTGACATCGAAGATTCTGAAGTGGAGGATTCTATCAGGAACTTAATTTTTGAAATTCTGAATCCTGAAATTCCATTTGAGGAAAAAGAGAAGGTGAGTTGGTAGTTAAATAATTTCTCGCAGATTCTATTGATTTAGCAGATAAAATGAATCTGCTAAATTTGCTTAATCAGCGAGACTAAAATTAATTAAGGTTGGCTTTTCAGTTTCAAATCAATTACTTTTGCTCTTACTTTTTTCATGAAATCAGAACCTGGGTCTTCTTTACCTGTAAAATATTTCAAGTCAGTTTCTTTCCAAAGTTTAGAATTCCTGAAAACTCCATATTCCGAATGCCCGATGAGATATTCAATCGGATATTTTTTCAAGAGATATTTGACTAATTCTGCGTTGGCTTCAACTTGTTTATCGGTTAAAGGTTGAGATTTACTCCCGATATTTTCTACGCCGATAGCACAATAATTAAGACCAATGGTATGTCTTGCAAATAGTTCTGGGTCAACCAATTGATAAACCGTTCCGTCTCTATCCACCAGAAAATGAGCAGAAACATTCAGTGAACTTTGCTTTTTAAGCGTTGCCCGTTGGTCTTCTAAATATAAATTATTAAAATATCTGAAATTTGATTCGATTGTTCCGCCGGCGGTGTAATGCAGGACAATTATTTTCGGCGTGATAGCCGGAGTTTTCTGAATCAGATTGTAATGTTCTTTCATATAATCCAGACTCAGTTTCATTCTTTCTTTAGAATAATCAATTGGTTTTTGGATGATTTTAAGATTTTGAGCCTGCAAGAAAAAGCAAAAGCTAAAAAATAATATTTGAAAAATTCTGGTCATAACTATTTTAAACCGCAAAAGTCACAAAAGTTTTTCACTTATCAATCATCATGTACCGATTATCATTGATAAAAATAATGTCCTGTAATCGTCCAACTGAAAAGACAATCTTCCAGAACCTGACCAACGCCGATGTTATGGGAAATCAAATAACGCTTTCCATCTGCTGATTTTTTATTCACAACAATTCCTATATGCGTCAGATTTTTAGGCAAATCCCAAGTGACAATATCGCCAGGAACGTAATCTTTAGCATTATTAGTAATCGGTTTCACCTTCCCAAATCTCGAAAAGAAAACCATCAGATTCGGAACACGTCTGTGGTCGATATTGGTATCCGTTTTCTTTAATCCCCATTTCTTTGGATATTTGGAAAAATTCTTTGCCATATCTTCGTGAACTTCTTTCTGCAAATCAATCCCCAAAGCTCTGTAAGCTCTGATAACAACATCTGTGCAAACACCTTTTCCAGCAGGAACATCGCCATTCGGATATTTCAATACGAAATATGCCGGGTCATAAACCACTTTATCTTTTGTTAGATTAATGGCCGCGTTGGAAAGTTTAATTTGAAAATTTTGTCCAAAAATTGAGACGTAAATGAAGAAAAGAATCGCAAAGTATTTTTTCATATTAAGTTTTTTGTGGTTATATCTGAACGGAAAAACCTGCGAAAATATTCCGCAGGTTTTCGTTAAAAATATATAAGATTGATTTGGTTTTATCCAAAGGCATTGATGCCTGTAATATCCATTCCTGTAATTAATAAATGAATGTCGTGAGTTCCTTCATAAGTGATAACAGACTCTAGATTGGCTGCATGGCGCATCATCGGAAATTCTCCCATGATCCCCATTCCGCCCAGCATTTGACGGGATTCTCTGGCAATATCGATGGCCATTTTCACATTATTTCTTTTCGCCATAGAGATTTGTGCAGGCGAAGCTTTATGCGCATTTTTAAGATTCCCTAATTGCAGGCAAAGCAACTGAGCTTTGGTAATTTCAGTTAAGAATTCGGCTAATTTCTTTTGCTGAAGCTGGAAAGAAGCAATCGGTTTCCCGAATTGTTTTCTTTCCTTAGTGTATTGAACCGCCGTACAATAACAATCAATTGCAGCACCAATTACACCCCAGGAAATCCCATATCTCGCTGAATTAAGACAAGACAACGGGCCTTTCAATCCTTCAACATTTGGGAGCATATTTTCTTTAGGAACTTTCACATTATTGAAAACCAATTCTCCGGTTTTTGAAGCTCGCAGACTCCATTTGTTATGCGTTGTTGGTGTTGTGAAACCTTCCATTCCGCGTTCCAAAATCAATCCGCGTACTTTCCCGTCTTCGCCTTTTGCCCAAACTACAGCGATGTTTGCAACAGGGGAGTTGGTAATCCACATCTTAGCACCATTCAAAAGATAATGGTCGCCTTGGTCTGTGAATTTGGATTCCATAGAAGAAGGATCAGAACCATGGTTTGGCTCTGTCAGACCGAAACATCCAATCATATCACCAGAGGCAAGCTTCGGAAGGTATTTTCTTTTCTGTTCCTCAGAACCATATTCGAAAATAGGGAACATTACCAAAGAAGACTGAACAGAAGCCGCCGAACGTACTGCCGAATCACCTCTTTCCAATTCCTGCATTATCAATCCATAAGAGATTTGGTCAAGTCCGGGACCACCGTATTCCTCAGGAATATATGGGCCAAGCGCACCGATATTTCCCAATTCTTTCATCAATCCGGGAATATCCGTATGATTTTGTGCCGCTTCATCAATCTTGGGCATCACAAAACTCTCCACCCAGCTTCTTACAGAATCGCGGATAAGCTTGTGTTCTTCGGTCAAAAGAGCGTCTATGGAGTAGTAATCTGGTATACTTGTTAACGGGTAATATGACATTGTTTTTGTTTTGCCTAAAAATAAAGCTTTTCCTGAATTACCAAAAAGTTTTGTTAACAAATAATTTACTTTCTGAAAAACGTCATCAATGCTTCGCAAGTAGTTTTGAGACCTGCACAATTTTGGCAGAGGTTACAAAACCTTGGTTTTGTAACCAATCGACTTTTACTTTGATTTGAAAACCCTCGTTTTGTAACAAAAGTAAAAGTCATTTTGTTTCACACGAATCGTAGGAGACTTCCGCCAATGTCATTTGGTTTGAAAACGGTCGTTTTGTAATGAATTGAGTTTTTATTTTAGATTGATGTTAGAATTAGTATTATTTTTAATGCTGTTAATCAAATATTACAAATTAACGACATTTGCAGTTTATAATTTTATTAAGATATGAACATAGAAGAATTATTAAAAAAATTTATTTAGAAGGAGAAATTGATTCTACTGATTGTGAATTGAAAGATGATGGAATTTTTTGGACAGATATTTATGGAACTGAAAATCATATCTCAAAATTTAATATTGCGCATAATAATGAAATCTATGCTTGGTATGAAACTAATGATGTGGGAATTGATAAATTTAAAATAAAATTAAAAGAAAATGTTATTGTTGAATGGAGACCACCAATAAATACAATGGGATTTTCTTGGGGTGGTTGTAATTTTTTTCAATTTTATGAAAATTTCTTGATAGTATCATATCGTGACAAGCACGGAGATATTGTAAACATTATCAATTTAGATAATTTTGATATTAAAAAATTTAGTTTTGATGGATTCAGAAAAACTATTGAAATGAACGATAATGAAGTTATCATTAAGGAATTATATATGGATAGTGATAAGAATAATTATAAATTGACAATTCTTCAGAATGAAATTGTTAAAGAAATATTTTTAAAATAAAAAATGCGGTTTTCCATTTTTATGCTGTTCAAATATGATAAATCGTATTGATGACGTCACAAAACATGGAAAAAACCAATACAATGACAAAAAGCTTTGAATACATTTTTAAAACGTTTTCCTTAGTTTTTTCATAAAAAATATTTTCAATCTAATAACAATAGATATTAAAATGATTCTTCCAAAATATAGTGAAATGTAGTACTTTTCAGCTGTGAAAATGGAGTAGCGACTGCCTGCGACAAACAGCCGAGGCAGTTGGCCGGCCTGCTGTCGGCAAAGAGCATGTAGGCGGGGCTGAAAGAATATATAAAGAGACACAGGATGGGAACACGTACTTGCCAAAATAATAAACGTCGACTCACT
>QFQW01000126.1 GCA_003248755.1 Chryseobacterium sp.
TCCACCAACGGTTATGGTTGGATTATTTTGAGCCTTTGTAAAAGGCGAAGCTGCTAATAATGCAAGGAACAATCCTGCAAACCTTACTTTTTTTGAAAGCATAAGCAAAGTAGTTTCGTTCTTGTTCATAATATTTCTTTGTTTGATATTTTTTAATTTTTTAACCACAAATCAAAGATTCGACGAAGTCAAAAGGCACAAAAGCTTTTTTATTTAAAGTTCAAAAGCTTTGAAAATATAAGAGCACATAATTTAAAAATCTTTGATTTTTATTTTTGTGAACTTTTCAAAAGCATTATTTAAAACTTTACGTTTTTGTGACTTTTGTGGTTTAATTTTTTTTTGTTCTAATTGATTATAAAAACTTATGAAATTTCAGCCAATCCAGATAAACATTCGACCAGTTATCCACCGGACTATCCTGTTTTGCCATTCCGAAACCGTGACCACCTTTTTCATAAATATGAAGTTCTACAGGCTGTTTTGCATCGTGCCATTTGGTATATAATAAAATAGATTTCGGAGCCAGTTTTAATTGGTCATCGTCTGCTGCACAAATGAACAAAGGCAACTTTTGCTCAGGAACTTGATAACCTAAAACCGCATCGCTCGGACCGCCGTAGATGGAAGCGGCAAAATTCGGAATGGTAGAAGCATCATCGCTATGAAGCACACTTTCCAGAATCACACTTGCGCCCGCAGAAAAGCCGATAACGCCTAGTTTTTCCGGATTAATGTTAAGTTTTGCTGCATTTTTTCGGATATAAGAAATGGCAGTTTTAATATCATTTCCGGCCATCACTTTTATCGGTGCAGTTTTCGCATCAAAAGCTGGCCTGTCTTTTATGTTTTCCATCATTTCACGAGCCGGGTCTCCGGTTTTGGTTTCCAGCAAACGGTATTTTAAAACAACCGCTGTAATTCCTTTTTCCTGAAGAATTTTTGCTAAATCTCTTCCTTCTTTATTGATGGAAAGACTCTGAAATCCACCTCCGGGAGCGATTACGATTATTGTTCCGTTAGCTTTTGCCTTTGGTGCTTCGTAGATTTCTATTGCCGGAGCCGCAACGTTGTACACCAAATGGGTTTTGAATAAATCGGAATCCATTTCTTTTTCGGAATACGTCCAGGATTCTGAGCCTGGTGCTTTGCCTTGGTATAATGGAATTGATTTTTGAGCGTTGATGCTCGTTAAACCTGCAAGAAATAGACTTGCTATGATGAATTTTTTCATTGATTTTAATTTTAGATTTAACCACAAAAGGTACAAAAGCTTTAAGTTTATTATTGATAATTTTGAGAAGCTCACAAAATTTAAAATCAAAGATTTTTAGAAGCTTTTATGGACTTTAATCTGATTAGATTTCAGCTTTGAAAATTTAAACATTAAACTTTTGTGACTTTTGTGGTTAAGTATTTTTAGTTATGCTATTTAAACAATTGCGGAACAAATTCGTTGAGATAGGTTCTCCAATTACTCCACGTGTGACCTCCTTCTGATTCTACATATTGATATTTAAAGTTCATTTTGTCGAGTTTTTCACGATATTCTGTGACGTTTTTGTATAGAAAATCTGTCTTTCCAATGGCAATCCAATACAGTTTGTACGAATTGTTTTGCTGGGTTTTCAGTTTTTGGTCTAAATTCTGATAAACCGGGCTTTTCTTTTCGTCTGGCGGAAGAATCGCAGGCGAAAAAAGACCGACGTAATCAAACGTTTTTGACTGATTGGCAGAAATGTACAGCGAATGAAAACCTCCCATCGAAAGTCCGGCAATGGCGCGGTTTTTGGCATCGGCTTTTACCCGGTAATTGGATTCTGTGAAATTCATAATTTCCTTGAAATACGTTTCCATATCACCACTGAAAATATCCGGCGTCCTCATATCGATTTTATAAAACCCTTTGGAAGATTCGCCTGGCGCTGCGGCATTGCTGGTGTGACCGTTGGGCATTACGACAATCATCGGTTTTGCTTTTCCCTGAGCAATCAGATTATCTAAAATCTGCGATGCTCTTCCCAAAGTCATCCACGCCTCTTCGTCGCCACCCATTCCGTGAAGCAAATACAAAATAGGAAATTTTTCTTTAGAGTTTTCGTATCCTGGAGGTGTGTAAATGGTTAATCTCCTGTCTTCTTTCAGTCCATCCGAATGGTACCATCTTTTGGAAACCGTTCCGTGCGGGACATTTTGAACTTTGTAATTTTCGGATTGTTTTCCGTCAATCAAAATCATACTCATCACCGACGAAACATCACGCACCTGGTACGAATTGTTTGGGTCGTTAGCTTTTACGCCGTCAACAACGAATGAGTAGGTATAAATATCGGGATTGAAATCATTTTTTGTGAACGACCAAACACCATCCTTATCTTTCTGCAAATCTACGGAACCGGGTTCCATTCCTTTGGACGGAAACCAGTTTCCCTGCAGTTTTACGCTGTTCGCATTGGGAGCGAGCAAACGAAAGGTCACATTCTGACCGTTGATTTCGGGAGAAATTAAGTTTTTCTTTCCGCTGAAATCAAGGTTTTCCTGGGCAAACATCAATGAACCGAGCATTAATGAATAGATTGTGTATCTGATTTTCATATTACATTTTTTTATTTTTAACCACAAAAAGCACAAAAGTTTTTGATTTTGACACATTAGTCACATTAGATTTAAGTTTAAATCTTTGAAAATATTAGAACACATTAGTTTTAAAAATCTTTGATTTTTAGTTTTTTGAACTTCTTTAAAATATTAATTAGCTCTTAATCTTTTGTGACTTTTGACTCCGTCGAATCTTTGATTTGTGGTTATTAAAGACAGTTTTTAATTCAAAAATAAAATTCTGAGCCTGTAAAATACAGACCCAGAATTATCAATTATTTTTTATATTTCTCTGTTCTCGCATCTTTAATAACACCAGACCAGTTCATTCCATATCCGAAATCATAGTTATGACCTTCGGAATCTTTGTGCGTTTCCATATCGTAAGGTACATCTTCTTTTTGCTTTTCAACGGTTACCATATTCGCCGGCATCTGAAGCGGAAGCAATCCTGAAGGTTCATATTTTCCGGTAATGATATCCACAACCGCCTGATTGGATACATTGAAGTTCATCAGAATCGCATCAGCGTGCTTTTCAAATTCGTTGAAAACCATAGGTTTAGAAGCTGTTACAGAAACAATAACAGGTTTTCCGTTCATTGCTTTGTAAGCATTTTCAATGGCTAACAAATCAGTAAAATTGGTCGCAGTAGAAGTTTTATTTTTGAATGTTCTGTCGTGAACATTGGGTGCAACAACCGGGTCGCCCGCTGCAATACTTTTTTCACGAGCTTCTGTTGCTGTGTACGTTTTGTATTGAAGAGAAATCGGAAGGTAACCGTTTCCGCCTTCTTTAGCATCGATGTCGCTGTAACCTCCTTCTTCACTGTGCGGACTTTTCACAAAAACCAATGCAAAATCTGCTTTTGAAGGGTCTTCGGTTACGTTGAAATGTTTTTTTACTTTCTCGATATCAACGGGATATTCTAGAGACGGAGCTGTATAAACGCCCCACCAATTGAACGTTGCCGGAGAATATCTCTTCGGAATGTAAACTGTTTTTCTTTCTTTGATTGGAAGAATATTGGCTTTGTTTTTCAACAATACGATAGATTTCACCTGAGCTTCGTAACCAGCTTTCATAAATTCAGGATTACCAACGATTTTTTTGGTTTCTTCTACGTTGACATAAGGGTTTTCAAACAATCCGGTTCTAAAGAAATTTCTCAGCAAACGGACTGCAGACTGCTCAAATTTAGCACGATACGCTTTTTCGCCGTGTTCTTTCACGCCCATCTGATAGGCTTCTAAAACGGGACCTTTATCATTATTTCCACCGAATTGGTCAACACCCGCTTCCAACACTTTGTAATGGCGTTCCGCAATGGAAAGTTTTTCAGCACCCCAAGGTTTTCCGGCAAATCCGCCCGGCGTTTTTGGTTCGTCAGCTGTAATCAACCAGTCGGTACAAACTACACCGTCATATTTATATTTTCCACGAAGTAAATCTGTGATTAAATATTTGCTGTAACCGTTTCCAACATTTTCGCCGTTCTTAGTATCCTGATTAAAGCTAATCGTGTAATAAGGCATCACCGCAGAAGCTTCTTTAGTTCCGCCAGTTAGTTTGAAAGCACCTTCTGTAAAAGGTTTTACGTGGTTTTGGAAATTATTTCCCGGATAAACAGCGAATTTTCCCATTGCCCAGTGACCGTCACGACCACCTTCTTCAGGTCCGCCTCCCGGCCAGTGTTTTACCATTGCGTTCACACTTTTATTTCCCCAACCATTCTTGCTTCCGTTGGTGGTTTGGAAACCGTCAATATAGCCTCTGGCCATATCTGCTGTCAATTCCGGACTTTCAGAGAAAACATAGGCGATTCTGTACCAACGCGGTTCTGTTCCTAAGTCGATTTGAGGTGACAATGCGGTTGAAATTCCTAATGCTCTGTATTCCTGAGCGGCAATATTTCCGAATTTTTTAACCAATTCCGGGTCGAATGTTGCGCCCATTGCCAAACCATCCGGCCAAAGAGAAATCTGTCCGCCGGCTCCTTCATTAAATTCGGCTGTTACCGTTGCGGAATGTCTCGGGTCTGTACTGTTGTTCGCAGGAATTCCCAATCCCAAACCTTCAATATAAGCCTGAATATTGTTGCTCCATTGTGCTGCAATTGCAGGAGATTCAACCGTTGTTACCAAAACGTGACGAAGGTTGTCTTCCTTTAAAAATTTCTTTTGCTGGTCTGTTAAATCAGAGGCTTTTGCGCCGCTTTCTTTATAAAATTTGCCGTTATATTTTCCTGCTCTTATACCATCTGGAGGTGCAGGAACCGATTGATGACCACTATACAACATCAAACTTGCAATCTGCTCGACCGTCATTTTTGAAGCTAAATCTTTTGCTCTTTCGTCAACCGGAAGTCTCCAATCTTCGTATTTGTCAAGTTTTCCATTTTTGTTTAAATCCTTGAATTTATTTCCGCCAATCGTCAGGATTTTTACACCTGAATCTGCAGAATATCCCAAAACAGGACCTTTAGAATTCGTAACTGTCTGAATGTTTTGTGCAAATGCTGTTATTCCTAAAAATAATGCAGCAACATTTAAAACTGTTCTTTTCATTGTTTACATTTTAGAAATTAAAGCTTACTGATAACTGACCTGTCAACGGCATAATGTACGTTCCTGTCAACAATTTTCCATAATATGGACTGGCATCGGTAATCAGTTCGGCACCATTGATGGTTCCGCTGGCTCCTCTTTGGTTCAGGAAGTTGATAACTGTTGCACCAATGTTGATATTTTTGTTAACTGTATAACTTACACCTCCGAATGTTTCCCATCTTGGAGCGAAGTATAAGGCATTCGTAAGGTTCGCATATTGTTTTGAGAAATACCTGAAACTTGCCCAGAACCTCCATTTGTCAATAGAATAACTAGGGTCGATTTCCATCAATACTTTAGCAACGCCTAACACATTGTTATCACTGTAATTATAGTCTTTTCCGAAGGCATTGAAATTAAATTTCTTATAAACCGGATTTTGGAACGTCACGAGATAATGTAAATTAAATCCTTTGAATGGTTTTAAAACAAAATCCGTCGTCCAGCCCAAAGTCTGAATATCGTAATAAACTGTTGTAGTCTGCGCCTGAGAACTGTTGGCAGGATTTACAAGGTTGTATCGGTTCAGGTTGTTGTTCTTTTTAAGATAAGTCGCCTGGGAAATCAATTGAATCCAATTGGTATTCCAGAAAACCCCGAATGCTCCCAACGGACTTTTAATTTTATTAGTATTCGGTTCAAAAGCTTGTGAATAACTTTCCAATCTTCTGTTTTCTTCAGTGTACAAGAAGTTGGCTAAAACCCCAAAGTTCTTAGTAATGTTATAAGTGGCATTCAAACTTCCTGCAATCTGGAAGAAACTTTGACTGATATGGTTGAACTGACTTGGGTCTGTAAAGCTGAAACCAACAGTTCTCGGCGTCAAAGAATATTCTCCGTCAAGGATGTGGTTTCTCAAATGTAAACCATAACTCAGATTAAAGTTGTCGGTAACTTTCCATTCATCTGTACCATACAGTGAAAGTTTGTTTTCTGTTCCGCTATGGTATTCTCCACCTGCATTGTAGTTGTAGAATCCGTCAGCATCCGTATTTGGACCAATTAGTCTCTGAGGCTGTGGTTCAACACTTTGGAAGAAAAAAGTACGGTTGGATGTGAATTTGTCAACGTGGTAGTACTGTTCCAATACTCCCAATGTCACATTATGATTCCCTAGCTGTTTATTCAAAGAAAAACGACCGGCAACACTGGTAATCGGAGTTTCTGGTGTGTACATCCCCAAAATAGTTCCTACCTGCCCTGAATAAGGCTGACCATTGGAAGCTAAAGTATATCCTGCCGTAGAATTAGCATTGAAAATACTTAAAGGAATCATATTGGCCATCTTCACTTTTGAAAAATGCGCTCTTGTAGTGAATTTGAAATTCCAGCCGTTGTCCAAAAGGTAGTTACCAAACACATCAATGTTGTGAGATGTAGACCTGTTATCTTTGCCACTCATGGACGCCCAATAAGATTCTCCCGTAAGAATATCTTTAATTTTCATCTGTCCGTCTCGTACAACATAAGAATCTCTACCAATTTTGAAATTGTCAAGTTCTGTTACTTTCCCGTTTTCGCCATATTGGAAAACTGCATAATTGGTAATGCTGTAAGAATCTGCGTATTTGTATAAAATTGAGATTTTACCTTTATCATTATTGAAATATTTGGTAACTCCCGCCCTGAAAATCTTGGTTTCATCAGCATCTCTGGCAAAACCTAGTTTGTACGTACTTGGGTCAAAGTTGGCAAAAGCACCTACAGTGTACGTCCAGCCATTTTTAGAAATCGGTCCCGAAACATTGACATCACC
>QFQW01000023.1 GCA_003248755.1 Chryseobacterium sp.
ATCATTGGTTTGATCTGTTTCAAAGTTGGCTGTTTAATCTGAACTAAACAATACGTATTTTTACCTGTTTTTATAAATTCAAAAAATCAAATTCTCCATACAAAGAAATAAGTCTTAATTCCATTGCGATAAGGATTACACCAAGAAAACTTTTACAATTTGTTTTTTTTATAAGATTATTCTTATGGCCTTCTACTGTTCTTGGACTGATGTTCAGTTTACTGCCAATTTCTTTACTTTTAAGTTCGATAGCAGTAAGATAAATAATCTCCAGTTCCCTCTTAGAAAAATCAAATCTTGAAATATCTTCATTAGGATTTTTCTTGATATGATCATTAATTTTTTCAATCTTATTTTTTAACTTCTTTTCGTAGTGGAAGCCTCCATCATCGTATTGTCTAATAGCTTTCAGAAGGTCAACAGATTCTGAATCCTTTGTGAAATAACCATGTAATTTCAAATGAATAGCATATTTAAGGAAATAAGTTCCGGATAAGTGGGACAAAATAATTATACTAATATCTGGGCGCTTTTTTTTAATTGTTTCACAACAATTTAAACCACCTATTCCAGACATTTGCATATCAAGAAGCAAAACATCCAATTCCAAATGTTCATCAATCTGTTGCAAAAGCTCTTTCCCGTTGGAACACTCTAGGACTACATTAATATCTTTGGCAGATTCGATCCATTTTATTAGACCAAGTCTAAAGATCTGATGACTATTGGCTATAGCAACATTAATTCTCATATCTGGCTGATTTAATAAAATGAATTTCATTCAGTAAATCAATCAGTAGACAAATCTTTACACCAGTAAAGGCAATGCAGGCTATAAATATCGGGAAACGATAAAAAATCGTCTGAATAATCTGTGTTTTCATTTTTGATGGTTTTTAGTTTTTTAGTTTACTAAATAAAAATGTTTTCTGAACAATTTATTTAACAATATAAGAACCAAGAATTTTAAAAATTATTATGGCTGTTTTAAAATTAATTAAAAAATGATAATCTATTATTAATCTAGTTTTAATTTATAAGCTCTGGTATATTTTGTTTTGTCAATTTTATTTATTGCAATAATATTACATTTTGTATCAATTTTTATTATATTTGTTGATACAAATAATATCAATGTCATACTTATCAGATAACATCAGGTTTTTAAGGACAAAAAAAGAGTATTCTCAGCAAAGGACTGCAGAAGAATTATTAATTACTAGGGTACGCTATGCAAAATATGAAGATGGTACTTCTGAGCCCCCAATAGAACTTTTATTAAGAATTTCCAAATATTTTGGGATAGGTATTGACCTTCTAGTGTCTGTGGATATCAGGAAATATCCTGTTGAAGACATGATCAAGCATCCTGATAATCGGGTGTTAATCCCCATTACTGTAGATTCATTAGGAAATAATCAGATCGAAATTATTCCGCAAAAAGCTTCAATGGGTTACTTGAATGGTTACAGTGATCCTGAATATATAGAAAGTTTACAAACAATCTCATTGCCATTTCTAAGGAATGGAAAATTCAGAGCGTTTCCAGCTAATGGCGATTCTATGCCGCCCTATAAAGATGGGACATATATTGTTGGAAAATATATTGAAAATCTTTCCGATCTTAAGACTGATAAAACATATATTTTTATCACGATCAATGATGGTATCACCTACAAAAGATTTCAATTCCACGAAGCTGACGCGATTTGTGTTAAGGCTGACAATAGTTTTTATGAGCCTTATAAAATACCCTTAACAGAAATTAAGGAGATATGGGAATTTGCCTGTAGCATATCCACTCAAGAGTATGAGCCTGATGAGTTTAGTTCACAAAATATCCATAATCTTTTTATCGAAATAAAAAAAGATATAAAAATGATTAATTCAAAAATCACAAAATAAATTCGACTAATATTTAGACAATTTTCAGTAGTGTTGTGATTATTATAAAAAGAATAGTTCAGCTTATAGAGTTATAAATACTACAAAGCAATCCTATTAACCAATTATATAAAGAATTTCACTCTCTCAAAAGTGACTGTTTAATTTTTTATTACATCGTCATCGGAACTTCCATCAACAGAATATCTGTATTTTCTGAAGTCGATTTAATACTCAAATCGGAAATATCCCAAACTCCGAAACCGTCTCTTGTTTCCAATTTTTGACCTTCAATTTCTGCGCTTCCTTTCAGAATAAAAACATAGGCTCCGTTTCCTTTTTTATTAATCTGATAATTGATTTCGATATTATTTTCAAAACTTCCTAAATGAAACCAAGCGTCCTGATGAATCCAAACGCCTTCGTCATCTGCATTGGGAGAAAGAATCTGTTGGAATTGATTCTGACCTTTTGTTTTATCTAAAGTAATCTGGTCATATCTCGGAGTCACATTTCTTTTGTTTGGATACACCCAGATTTGAAGAAACTTAACCAAACTATCATTATTTTTATTGAATTCGCTGTGCATAATTCCTGTTCCTGCGCTCATCACCTGGATGTCTCCACTCTTGATAATCGCCGAATTTCCCATACTGTCTTTATGCTCCAAATCACCTTCCAACGGAATACTGATGATTTCCATATTGTCGTGCGGATGCGTTCCGAAACCTCTTCCTGCTTCTACTTTGTCGTCATTCAGAACTCTCAAAACGCCGAAGTGCATTCTTTCAGGATTATGATAATTAGCAAAGCTGAATGTATGATTGCTCACCAACCAGCCGTGGTCAGCTTTTCCTCTGGAATCTGCTTTGTGAAGTACAGAATTATCTTTAATTTTTGAATCGGTATTCGGTAAATGATTGTATCCGATTGGTTCCAAAGGTTCGATTTCGTCAATCTCATTTTTCATCGTATTTCCCAATGATGCAGATGCTACAAACATTCCCGTTCCTAATAATCCTTTCTTTAAAAAATCTTTTCTGTCCATATCTTTTTGTTATTTTTTTGTTATTGATGAGACAAATTTAGTCTGATGGAAAATCGTGTGCATTTAACTAGTTTAATAAATTACTCTATTTTAAATAAAAAAACGGGATGGTTACAACATATAAACCACCCCGTCAAAAATTCTTCGAATTTTAGCCACCCCTCCAGAGGAGGGGAATTTTCGTTCATTTATTTTCCTTTATTCGCAAGACGTTTTCGGATGGTACTCACAAATTCCTTTGAAACTCCGAGATAGGAAGCGATATAATATTGTGCAACTCTCTGTGGAATTGACGGATAGACTTTTATAAATTCCAAATATCGGTCGGATGCAGATTTTGAAATTGTATTCACCAAACGATTCTGCAAAGTGAAAAGGTTTCTTTGAACCAACATTCTGAACACTCTTTCAAACTTCGGAATTTTCTGCAAAAGTTCTTCTTTGGTCGTCGGATTCAGCATATAAATTTCTGAATCTTCCAAAGTTTCGATGTATAATTTAGACGGTTTTTGCTCCTGAAACGATGCAATATCACTAATCCACCAATCTTCGATAGCAAACAGAATTGTGACCTCAAAACCATTATCATCAAGGTAATAAACCCTCACGCAACCTTTCTGAATATAGCCTTCGAACTGGCAAATCTCGCCTTCTCTCAACAAAACTGTTTTCTTCGGGAAAGTTTGCAATGTTAAAAAATCTGTGAAGATTTTTTCCTCTTCCTGACTGAGACTGATAAATCTGGTAATGTTTTCGATGATATTTTGGGACATAATGCAGTTTAAGACTGCAAATTAGGAAAAAGTGTGTAAACTTCGCTCTTCAAAAGTCCACTTCCACCGCCGTAATGGTCGATAACTTTCACGTCTTTGTCCAGATTTTCACAAAAAACTTTAATGTCATTTTCAAATTTTTCTTCCAGGCCGGAACTCAGTAAAACGATATCAACATGATTTTCTCTGATATAATCAGGGCAAATAGTTTCATCGCTTTTGATTTCAGCTTTCCAGCCTTCGTTATTTTCGATGATTCTTTTTAAGGTTTCGAGAATTTCCTGATTTTTTCCAATCACTAAAAAGTTTAAAGTTTTCATTTTTAAATTTTATAAATGTATAAACAATGACGTCCGTTCTCTCTTTTCAAGATTTTTCGTTTTGTGACCTTTTCCTGAAATATCTTCAACCAAAAGAATTTCTCCGGTTTGAAATTGTCTGATTTCACCAACTGAATTCTCAATCTCAACACCACCGTCCAATAATACAATATATTGCTTTTGCGGAGCGTGATGAAAATCGTAATCATAATCTGCAGAAACCTTTCTGAATTGGAGTTTCTTAACATTAATATCTTCTGACAAAAATCCGATTTCGCCTTGATTGACTAATGGAATCCTGATGTCTTCGAAGTGAGATTCGCCGTTTTCATCGCTGAATATTCTTGTGATTTTCATTTTTATAAATTTAATTTTAAAAACCACAAAAGTCACAAAAGCTGTTATCTTTCTTAAGTTTATAAAAAGTTAACTTTTATAAGTTTTTTTGATTTTCTTTTGTGACTTTTGTGGTATAATAATTTATTTAAATACAATAGAATTCGCCAATTCAATTTCTTCCTGATTAATCGAATGTCCGAAATTAGCATAAACCTTTTCCGTCACATCAGCATTCATTTCCTTTAAAATATTGGCTGTTGCATACACTCTTTCAACCGGAACATGAAAATCAGGATTGCTTGTTCCCAAGAAAATCGGAGTTTGCGCAAAATCACCTTTATAATATTCACGATTGATTTTTTCACCAATTACTCCACCAATTATCGCCACTGCTCCACCAAATTTCTGAGCATTTCTAGCTAAAAATTCCAAATTCAAGCACGCACCTTGAGAAAATCCGAAAAAGTAAATATTCTCAGCATCAATTCCTGCATCCAAAGCAGTCTGAACCGTTTTCCCGACAGTTTCAATGGCTGAAGACAACCAAGGTTCGTTTTGCTCAACCGGAGCGATAAACGAAAACGGATACCAAGTTCCATTGGTCGCTTGTGGTGCTAACAAAGCATAATCTTCCACATTCAAATGTTGTGACAAGCTCAAAATATCCTGCGCACTTCCGCCTCTTCCGTGAATCATTATTAAAACTTTTCCAGCTTCATGCAATGATTTCCCACCCGTTTTTATATCTAAAACATGACTCATTTTTATTGGTATTTTTCTGTTGGATAATTAAATTTTGGTAAAACTTCTACCAAATGTTCTCTTTGTTCTTCAAATTGTGACGGCAGACTCAAATGTTCTCCCAAAGATGCCAATTCCTCATCTACATCGAATCCGGGACCCGAAGTTGCAATTTCAAATAAAACGCCGCCCGGTTCTTTGAAGTATACGGAAGTGAAATATTTTCTGTCCTTCACTTCGGTATGTTCCAATCCGAATTGGTTTAATTTTTCAATCATTTCGAGCTGAGTTTCGGCATTAGGTGTTGCAAAAGCGACGTGATGAACCGTTCCTCTTCCCGCCAAACCTTTCAGAGCAGTTGGTGTGCAAAGCAAATCGACATATTTTCCCGGTTTATCTTCCGTTGCAAATCTGAACCGGTCAGAACTTTCAGCAATTAATTTGTGGTTCATTTGAGTGGTCAACAAAGCAGCAGTTCTTTCATAAGCATCCAACCAGATTTCTACATGATGAATTCCTTTAATCGCAAAATCTTTCGGAATCAATCCATTATCATAACCTTTTCTGTCATCTTTATCATTAAAAACCAATTCCAAACCCAATCCGTCAAAATCTTCCAGATAAATAAAAACTTCGCCAGAAAACCTTTGCTGAGGCTGTTTGAAAGGAATATCAAACTTAGTCAAACGTTCCAGCCAATAATCCAAAGCATCAATCGAAACCGAAAAAGCGGTTGTGTTCAGCATTCCTTTTCCGTGTCTTCCGTTGACCAAACTTTTTCCGTACGGAAACGTCGTCATAATGGTTCCCGGAGTTCCAAATTCGTCCCCGAAATAAAAATGATAAACCTCGGAATAATCAAAATTGACCGTTGTTTTTACCAATCGAAGTCCTAAAATCCCGGTGTAAAAATCGATATTTTCCTGCGAGTCGCCTGTGATAGCGGTTACGTGATGAAGTCCTGTGATAAGTGACATAATTTTGTCTGTTTTTGGTTGATAGTTAATGGTTATTGGTTGTCATTCTGAACGTAACGAAGTGTAGTGAAGAATCTCATTTCAAATATTAAATCGTAGAGATTCTTCCTTCGTCAGAATGACAAGAATTCGTTTTTACTTTTGATTAAACTTCTTCTCTTAACCAAACATTATTGTATTCTTCGGGATTGCGTTTGAATTGGGCGTGAACATACGGACACAGCGGTACAATCTTCAAATCGTTTTCTCTCGCATAGGAAACCAGTTTGTTTAATAATAATTTGGCAAACCCTTTTCCGGCGTATTCTTCATCAACTTCGGTGTGATAAACGGTTAACTTATTTTTGATGACCGAAATATCCATTTTTCCTGCTTTTTTATCGTCTGAGAAAAGCTGAATCTCGCCTTTCACATTTCCTAAAACTACTTCTGTTCTTTCCATTGTATTATTTTTTTCTTGTTGCTAAATTAGATTGTTAAATAGAAAAAAATGATGACTTATGATAACTTCGGCAATACTTCTTCGATTCTGGCACGTAAAGGTTCGTGTTGTCTTGGAAGTTTTAAAGTGGTTCCCAATTCGTTCAAAGGTTCATCTACAGTGAAACCCGGATTATCAGTCGCAATTTCGAATAAAACACCACCCGGTTCACGGAAATACAATGAATAGAAATAATCTCTGTCGATTTTCGGAGTGATATTAAAACCGGCAGACAAAACTTTTTCACGGAATTCCATTAATACTTTATCATCCTTCACTCGGAAAGCAACGTGGTGGTTGGTTCCTCCCGCATTTTTTCCTGTTGGAATTTTATCGTTTTCAATGATGTCGACAAGATTTGCAGTTTCAATCGCATCGGTTGCAAATCTATATCTTTCGCCTTCCTGCTTTTGTAAATCGTATCCGAAAATATCCGTTAAAACTTTGATTGTCGGGTCTGCTTTCTTCAAAGTTAAAGTGATGTTGTGAAAACCTTTCAAAGCATTTTCATCTTTAATATCATCGGTTGTCCAGACTTTTCTGTCATCTGGTGTAGAAGATTCGATGAATTGTAATTGCAAACCGTCCGGGTCTTGAAATGAAATCAGTTTTTCACCAAAAATTTCACCTTCTTCAACATTAATATTGAATTGCTGCAATCTGTTTTTCCAAAATTCCAAACTTCCTTTCGGTACAGAATATCCGATGTGCGTCGCCAAACCGGAACCGTTTGTACCTTTACCTACGCCTTCCCAAGGAAAGAAAGTGAGAATTGTTCCCGGAGTTCCTTCTTCATTTCCGAAGTAAAAATGATAAGTTCCCGGGTCGTCAAAGTTGACGGTTTTCTTAACTAATCTTACACCTAAAACCTGAGTATAAAAATCTAAATTTCTTTTTGCGTTGTCTGCAATCGCTGTGATGTGGTGCAGTCCTAATATTCTATTTTCCATTTTGTTGATTGTTTAATTTTGATATTACAAATTTATGATAACCGGAACTGCTACACATTTAACTAGTTTAATAAATGATTATTTTTAAAATTTTTCTGAGAAAAGAAGACCACCTTATCCAGAGTTCTATTTTAGACCAATTGAAACGGCCCTTCAATGTGCAGAATGTAAATAATGAAAAAATACTTTCCGTATCTTTAAGCTTTGATTAGAGTTTCAATGGATAACCAAAAAAATCATCATACAGAAGTGATTCAACGACTGCAAAATATGCAGAAGGAATGGTCTGTCATTTCAAATCTGAATAAATCGTTGGCTATTGTTCTGGATAAGGCTCAGTTTCAGGCTGTTTTTAATCACATTTTAAAACAGGAATTTCATTTTGATGATTTTGTTTTACTTAGGAAATCAGATGTAGAAATGGAGATTTTTCTTAGCAGTTCAGATAGTTCAATTAAAACCAATAGAAAAAGTAGCCAGCCTTATTTTGAGAAATGCCTAGATTCAGCCGAGCCTGTATTTATTGATTTGAAAGAATTATCTGAAAATTCATCTACTCCAACCTATTTTTCAAATGCTAAAAAAGCAGGAATGCGAATTGCGGTGGGATTTTGTCTTCCTTCAATTTTAAATGATAAAAATGTGCTGTACCTTTTTTATAAAAATCGCATTACTTCAGATGATTTTTCACATAGAATTTTGGCAGGAATTGTCACCCAAATATCTATCACCATTCGGAACATTTTAATTGGCAAAAAAAGTGAAAACAAACTAAATACAGTTCAGGGAAAAATTCATAATCCAGTTGTAGATAAAAATCCTGTTGAAGGATTTCACGGAATTATCGGGGAAAGCGAGAAGATGAGAAATCTTTACGATCAGATTTCCCAAGTTGCTTTTTCGGCCTCTACCGTTTTAATCTATGGAGAAACCGGTACCGGAAAAGAATTGATTGCACAGGCGATTCACAGCTTGTCTTCGGCTTCACAAAAGCAAATGATTAAAATAAATTGCGCTTCTATTCCTACCCATCTTATTGAAAGCGAATTGTTTGGTCATGAAAAAGGAAGTTTTACAGGTGCAACTGAATTAAGAATCGGAAAATTTGAACAAGCCCAAAACAGCACTATTTTTCTTGATGAGATCGGCGAACTGCCTTTAGAACTGCAAGGCAGGTTGCTACGTGTTTTGCAGGAAAAAGAGGTCCAACGTATTGGTGGCAACAAACCGATAAAAGTCAATGCAAGAGTGATTGCGGCTACGAACCGCAATCTGCAGGAAGAAATTGCCAAGGGAAATTTCAGGAGCGATCTTTTTTATCGCCTTAATGTTTTCCCTGTTCATCTTCCCGCATTGCGTGACAGAAAAAGCGACATTCCTCTTCTTGCCAATCATCTTTTGGAAAAACACAAAGCTAAAACCAATAAGAAAATAAAGGGATTTTCATCAAAAATAATGAAAGAATTATGTAATCAGCCCTGGTATGGAAATATTAGGGAGCTAGAGAATCTAATTGAAAGAAGCATTATCACTGCAAAAGATAATATGATAAGAGAGATGGATTTGCCGAAAATCATAAACATCCAAGATTTTGCCGAATATCCCGAAATTAAGACACTGCATCAGATTCAGAAGGAGTATATCCTGAGGATATTAGACCGATGTAATCATAAAATCTCTGGTGATTCGGGAGCCGCAAAATTACTGGGATTACCGGCAACAACACTCATTTCTAAAATGCAGAAATTAGGCATCAGAAAGGAACATCAAATCAAAAAATTGAAATAAAATTCTTCAAATCATTTTTTTTCTCCACTTTTCAGATGCATTTCAATCTTACCGGAGGAAGCTGCCCAGAAAATCCATAATCCCAAAATGACAATTAGCGAAACAATTGGGATCCAGAATGAAAAAAGTAAGGCAACTAAATAAATCGGTAAGCCGTAGAAGTAGTTATTATGAATTTTCCTTATAGCTGTATCTGTAATTCCCGGGCGCAAATGTTCCTTGTTCTTACTGGCAAGATACCAAAGCAAATTATATGAAAGATTGATTAAAACAAAAATCCCGGTATAGATTGCTGTAGCGGCAGATGACGCTTCGCCATCAAAATACCGTGCGAGCAAAGCCGTTGGATAAGATACGGCGGAAACCAAAAATAGAATCAATCCGTTGGCAAACATTATAGCTGAATTACGACTGTAAATCTGTTTGAAGATTTTATGGTGATTCACCCACATAATGAAAATGCTGAAAAAAGACAGGATAAATGCTAAAAATGTTGGCCACTGGTTTTTAAGAAAATTGATTAAATCATTTCCGTTTTTTATCGAATTTTCTTCAGGAACGTGAAGGTCTAAAATCAAAAGTGTAATCGCAATGGCAAAAACACCGTCGCTGAACCCTTCTATTCTGCCTGTTTCCTTTTCCATACTGATTATTTGTAACCTTTATCTATTCCAAGTTTTTTCATTTTAGAATAAAGTGTCTGTGCCTGAATTTTTAGAACTTCGGCAGCACCTCCGGTACCGGAAACTTTTCCGTTGGAACTCTGGAGTGCTTTCAGAATGTGATTTCTTTCTATTTCTTCCAGTGATTTTATTTCAATATTATATTCTTCCGTTGATTTTTCAATAGCTTTGGGAAGATCAAATTGCGTGATTTCTGTCGTTTTTGCTAAAAGCACACTTCTCTCAATCAAATGTTCCAGTTCGCGGATATTTCCCGGCCAGTCATATAGCTGAAGCTGATGTAAGGCTTCATCACTGATTGAAACTATATTCCTTTTTGAAGCGGTTGCATATTTATTCAGAAAATATTTTGCCAGCAATTTGATGTCTTCTTTCCTTTCTCTCAAAGATGGAAGCTGAATCGGAAAAACATTTAATCTATAATAAAGATCTAATCTGAATCTTCCTTCTGCCACTTCTTTTTCCAGCGAACGGTTGGTGGCAGCTACAATCCTGACATCGACTTTGATTGTTTTGTTGCCGCCTAATCTTTCTATTTCTTTTTCCTGAAGAACTCTCAATAATTTAACTTGTGAATCCAATGGCAACTCACCAATTTCATCTAAAAATAAAGTTCCACCATTTGCCTGTTCAAATTTTCCGATTCTTAATTCAGTTGCACCTGTAAAACTTCCTTTCTCATGACCGAATAGTTCAGATTCTATCAAAGAATGAGGCAGTGCAGCACAGTTTACAACCACAATTTTACTTTTTTTCCTCTCCGAAAGCTGATGAACAGAATGGGCAATTTTTTCTTTACCTGTTCCGCTTTCTCCAACAACTAAGACGGACGTATCTGTCGGTGCAACTGCTTGCACTTTTTCGATCACATCCTGAAGCAATGGGCTTTTACCAATAATCCCTTCAATATCTTCTTGCCTCTTGGTTTCCTGAACTTGATTGTTTTTTTCTATACCAAAGCGGTATTTGGCAATATCTAACATCACGATCAGGTCGCGTTCGCGGAAAGGCTTTACCATAAATCCGTAAGGCTGTGTTTCTTTCACGGCTTCTAAAGTTGTCTGATCGGTATTGGCAGAAATATAGAGAAACGGTATTTTTTTTTCAAGAAGTTCCCAGGCAAGGTCAATTCCTGTGAGATCTCCTTTCAGCATAATATCCAGCAATACCCAGTCCGGTCTTTTTTCGGCAATTGATTTTCTTGCTTGTATCACTGAAGATGTAATTCCTGTGACCTGATAACCGGCCTTCATCAACATAATTTTCAGGTCATTGGCAACGATAAACTCGTCTTCTACAATTAAAATTTTATCTTTCATATTGGTGTGGAGCTGTCGGTCACTTGTTCGTGATCTTCTATCTCGGTATTTTTAGCAAATGCTATTGTTATCTTCAAACCGTTTTGGTTCTCTAATAAGAATATGCCGTCTATCTGATCGGTCAATCCTCTCATGAGATTCATTCCCAGAGATTCTGTTTCATCAAGGTTAAAATCTTTTGGAAGTCCTACTCCATTATCTGAAATAATCAGCTGATAAAGATTTGATCCACTAATTTTAAATGAAACTAAAACTTCACCACCTGTTTTGCCGGGAAAAGCATATTTGACAGTATTATTTACCGCTTCATTAATAATTAATCCCATCGGGACAGCTTGTGCCACATCTAGATATATTGTGTCAATGTCCAGATCAAATTTGATAGATTTCTCTGCCGAGTAGCACTCCTGAATATAATTGATTAATTCATGAATGTACCAGGACATATCGATTGTCGACAGATTATCAGACTGATATAATTTCTGATGGATCAGAGACATCGCATGCATTCTGTGCTGACTGTTCTGAATGGCCATCAGTGCATCTTTATTTTCAAGATAAGCTGATTGGGTGTTTAGGAGGCTTATCACGATTTGTAGATTATTTTTTACCCGATGATGAATTTCCTTTAATAACCATTCTTTTTCAGCCAAGAGTTTTTTAAGCTGCTCGTTCTGTTTATTGATCTGTTTTCGTTTTAACTCCAAATCTCTGTTGGCATTGCTTTTCAGTCTTGCGCGGTTGTACAGTAGCCCAAGAAAAACAAACAAAGCAACCACACTTCCGATAAAAACGTAACGGACTACTTTTTCATTCTCGAGTTTTACAGCCTGTAGTTTTGCCTGTTCTTTGAGTATTTTTATATTTTTATCCTTTTTCTCAGTTTCAAATTGAATCTGCAATGATGCTGATTGTTTCTGCTCCTGTAGACTGAAGATAGAGTCTTTGAGTCTTTGATATTTTTGCAGATGCTTTATAGCGGATTCGTATTTTTTACTTGCGAGGTCAGACTGATAAGACAAAAGTTCTACCTGATAATAAACATAAGCAATCTTAGTTTTTTGAGCATATTCTCTTAATTTTCCAATATAAGCATAACTTGTCGGTACTTGACCAGAGTTCTGCAAATAAGTTATGATACCTACTAACTTATATGGTTCACCGATCTCTGAAGCTTTATATTCATTTAGCAACTTCTCATAATAGGACTTTGCCAGTGCGATCTTTTTTAGTTTCGAATAGCAAATAACATAAACAAAGTACCGTCTTATCCTTGTCATTTCGTCCTGCACATATTTCTTGATCTCTGTCCTTTTAAGTGTCTGCAAAGCCTTCTCATATAAGCCTTGCTGTGAATAATAGTAGGACAGATTATAGCTAATGATGTTGATATCCGGTTCGTTTTTATGTTTTAAAGCTAAACTCAGTGCCTTTTCGTAATTATGAAATGACAGATCATATTTAAGAAGGTCTTCATAAGCCACGCCAAGATGGTTGTAGATTGTACACCACTGGTAACTTGTATCGTTCACATCCTCTGCTGTTTTTTCAGCCAATAACGCATATTTTAAGGATAGTTGTCTATTGTATAAAAGACTATAATTACCCGCCATCAGCACATAAACGCCCTGCAGTTCCTTATATCCGATAGATCTATATACAGTAAGCGCTTCTTCAAGAATGGTCAGGGATTTTTGAGCTTGCATTAATATGCCATAATAATCACCAAGTTCCTTCAATGCATCGGCTAGTTTACGATAGGCTTTATATTTTTTATAAAGTGGAATTGCCTGCTCTAGATATTTTGCTTTTTTTTCAAAATCCACCTGTTCATATCCTTCGTAAGCACATAGTTCCCTGTAGGTATCAGCAGTAACAACATACAATTTGTTCTTTTTGGAGTATGCTAATGTTTCGTAGGTCTTTTTTAGTCCATAGTCACGATTGCCACTTTCCCTGGAAATCTGAGCTTCCAGAAGTAAAGATTCACCAATTCCTTTTTTGTAGTCTAAAGTATTGCTTAGTTTTCTTGCTTCCTGATTGATTTGTTTGGCTTTATCAAGATCTGTTTTTAATTCCCCTTCTTTTATGAGATAATAACTACTCAGTCTCAAAAGTAATTCTACCTTTTTACTGTCATTGTCTGCATTTGCGATGCTACTTTCTAATTGCTCACGATTCTCCGTTACTTGTGCATTAATTCCGATACCTATAAACAAAAATGAAAACACCAAGAATAAGAGGCGAAAATGATGTTTGGGATAAAATCGGACAGTGGAATTCATTTTTTAAAGATAATCTATTATGCAAATAATTTCAGTATTTTCAGATCAGATTTTACGGTGATAATAATAACAGATAATCATCGATAAACCAGGAAAAATTAAAGTGAAAAGACCGAAATATTTCCCTGCATAAGCTCCCAGAAAGCATCCAATTAAAAAACCAATGATTAAGATAAGCTGTTTTTTCAAACTCGTCATTGCATCAGCATCATTAAAGCCGTTTTTCAAAAGCGTTCCGAAATCCAGGGAAGCCTGCGTAACATTTCCCGTCATCATCGTTGTCGGACCGTGTGTTTCTTTGGCATATAATTTCCCGAAAGCATTCTGAAGTCCCATGGCAAAAACGGTCAACATCACCACAGAATACATCATAACTTTATCAAATATTCCATAATGATTAAAAACTGCAACTATAATCCCGGCCAATAACAGCAACAGACCTTCCCAAAACAAGATGGTGTAATGATTAAGAACTTTCCCGGCGATTCTACCACCAACAATTACTGCCAGAATAAAAACCGGAAAAGTCAATAATTTGATCCATGCATTCATGTCAGAGCCTTTCACAAACTGATAAGCAAAAACAATAAAGTTACCTGTAACGTGGGCGGAGAAAATAGATTCCGCCGCCACAAAAGTTACCGTGTCACAATATCCTGCAATCATTGTTAACAACAACGTGACAAAGCCAATATTATGTTTTATTTCCATTCTTTTATTTTAAATGAGAACGCAGCATCCACGCCATTTTCTCGTGAGTTTCCAATAATCCGGTGATATAATCGCTGGTTCCTGCATCTTTAAATTCGACAGCAAAATTTTCAATATTTTCACGGAGATGCATGATGATGCTGTCGTGATCCGACAGAAGCTCTTTTATATATGTCAGGCTGTCATTAGATTGTAAAGGAGATTCCGAAAGATGGGTAAGCTCAAGATATTCTCTTAAGGTCGCAGGCGCGTAATGCCCCAATATTCTGATTCTTTCTGCAAGAACGTCAATAATCTCGTCCAATTGCCCGTACTGAGCCTCAAAGAAGAGATGCTTATTGTAAAAATCCGGCCCTTCCACATTCCAGTGTGCTTTTCTCGTTTTGGTGTAAAGAACAAATTCGTCTGCTAAAGTTTTAACTAATACCTCAGCTACTTTTGCTAAATTTTCAGGTTTAATTCCGATAGATGTTTTCATTTTAAAGTAAATTTAATAAATAATAATCGAGTGAATATTTTCCTGCACCCAACGCAAGAATTAATACTAAAGATAAAGTGTACATATAAGGAACATCGCGTACTTCAAGAGAATCTTTTCTGTGAACTACAAAATATCCGATTGCTGTGACACCAATTGTGGGTAAAACTGCCAGCCTCGTTCCCAATCCTAAAATAATTAAAAAAGGAACCACCGTATCGGCAAGTGAAGCGACCAAGGCATTCATTTTATCGGGAAGCCCGAGAGGATTCGGGACTACTTCTTTTTTTCCGTTTTCCACTCTGAATTTCTTTAAACCGTGAACACGGAACAATTCAATTGCCAAAAGTATTCTGAACACCAGAAATGCAGCATCATTAAATGATGAACCTACATCTGATGAAAGGATTTGTTTTAAAATTTCCATAATTTAATAGTTAAAAAGCAAAACAAGAACATCCTAATGCACCCCAAAATGAATGGTAATTATTCACGGGAACAGTGCTTAATCTTGCCGCATCATGATTATGATTGTGAATATCACAACTTCCCGCACAACTGTGAATCTGAGAAGTCAAAGGTGCTTTTAATTCGGATTTCGAATTTTTCTCAATTTTCATCTGAGCATGTCCTCCTGCAGGATAATAGCCGTTGTAAAGATTTGTTGGCGACCAATCCGGCAGTACGGGAATCGAAGGCGGTGCAAATGAGGAGAATTCTCCTTTAGCATAAACAATTTTACCGTCTACAACTGTCATCTCGGCTTCGATATTTTTAATATCTTCATCATCCACCATGAAATAATCTTTGTCTAAAACTGCCAAATCCGCAAACATACCCACTTGAATGTCACCTTTCTTCTGCTGTTCCTGAGAAAACCACGCGCTTCCTTTTGTGTACAATTCCAATGCAACATTTCTGTCCAATCTCGTATCGGAATACAATTGAAGTCCTCCAACCGTTTTCCCGACGGTTAACCAATACATTGAAACCCATGGATTATAACTGCTCACTCTTGTCGCATCAGAACCGCCGCCAACAGGCACTTCCATTTCCAGCATTTTTTTGATCGGCGGTGTATTTTCAGCGGCATTTTCTCCGTATCGGTCAGTAAAATATTCTCCCTGATAAGCCATTCTGCTTTGAATAGCGATTCCGCCACCTAAACTTTTTACACGTTCGATATTTTTTTCATCAATCGTTTCTGCGTGGTCGAAAATCCACGGCAATCCGTTGAAAGGAATATCCTGATCTACTTTTTCGAAAACATTTAAAAATCTCGTAATGCTTTCATTGTAGGTTGCATGAAGTCTGAAAGGCCAGCGATTTTCCACCAGTAATCTTACAACTTTTTCCAAATCCGCTTCCATATTTTCCGGCAAATCAGGTCTTGGCTGAATAAAATCCTCAAAATCCGCCGCGGAAAACACCAACATCTCTCCTGCCCCGTTGTGACGGTACATATCGTCGCCCTGATACAATTTTACGGTATCGATCCAATCGCTGAAATCTTCAAATTCGTGCTTGGGCTTTTGCGTGAATAAATTATAGGCAATTCTTACGGTCAGTTGTTTCTTTTCATTCAGTTCATTCACTACTTTATAATCATCCGGAAAATTTTGGAAACCGCCGCCCGCATCAATCACACTCGTGATTCCGAAACGGTTTAATTCGGTCATAAAATGTCTTGTCGAATTCAGCTGATGTTCATAAGATAACTTCGGACCTTGTGCTAAAGTTGAATACAGAATCATTGCGTTTGGCGTGGCGATAATCAAACCTGTAGGTTCGCCGTTCGCGTCTCTTTCGATATGTCCACCTGCAGGAGCCGGAGTATTTTTAGTAAAACCGACCGCTTTTAAAGCTGCTCTGTTCATCAATGCACGATCATACAAATGAAGAATAAAAACCGGAGTTTCGGGAGCAATCGCATTGATTTCTTCCAAAGTCGGCATTCTTCTTTCCGCAAACTGGAATTCTGACCAGCCACCAACGACTCGAACCCATTGCGGAGAAGGTGTGCGGTCTACCTGATTTTTCAGTATTCTCATTGCATCAGCTAAAGAAGGAACGCCGTCCCATCTTAATTCAAGGTTATAATTGAGTCCGCCACGAATGAGATGAATATGGGAATCATTAATTCCGGGAACCACTCTTCTCTTTTTTAAATCGATAATTTTTGTGGATTCTTCAGAAAACTGTTCAACCAAACCATCGTTTCCAACCGCAATTATTTTTCCATCTTTGATGGCAACTGCAGAAATATCCGGCGTTTCTTTGTTGAAGCTGTGAATTTTCCCGTTAAATAAAATTAAATCTGCTTTCATACTTAATTATTTAGCATTCAATTTTGAAATCGCATCCTGAATTCCTCCTCCTGCTACGGTGAAAAATGCAGGACCTGCCAATAAAATCAGTTTCTTCAGCTTCATCTCATCTGAATAATTTTTGCCTTTCAGATAAGACTGTGCACGATACGCTTCAAAAGCTCCTAACACAACATTTTCGGCAACCAAAGCCGTCGGAGAATCTATTCCCGCATCTTTTAAGTCACTCGCAAAAGAGGCTGTTGCTACTTGTAATTTAAGAGCTTCTCTCATGGCTACGCTTCCTACCTCTTTCATTAATTCGGCGTCAAAAGAGTTTCGGTTTCCCAATCCGATTAATAATAATTTTTTTGAAGCTAAACTTCCTTTTGGAGGAGCAATCAACAAAGTTTCCAAAGCATGACCTTTGAATTTTCCGCTTTTTCTGACATCGGTAATAATTCCTTTCAAAGCTTCATCCAAGTGAACCATTCCGTTCAGATCTTTAGGAAGCGCAGGCGGATTAAAAATATCACCGTCGGTATATTCGAAAACACAGGCAATTTGTAAATCTGCCACTGCGGCGGAAGGTCCCTGTACCAAACCAACGATGGAGACACCGTCTACTGTTCCCCAATTCTTGGAAGTTCCGATTGCTGTTTTTATTTCGGCTGTTGCAGTCTGTGCTGAAACAAAATTGGCTGCTGAAGCTGTTAAAACAAATGCAGCAAGCATTGCTTTAGACCAATTGAAATATTTTGAAATTGAATGTTGCATAATAAATAATTTAGTAATGATTAAAATTTGAATCCTAAACGGATGTTATAAAAGACTCCACTTTTCGCATTCGGAATGATATCTTCAATAAATTCTCCTTTCTGAAAATACTGAAGTCCGCTCACCAACGAGATATATTTGCTGAAACTGTAGGTAAAATTGGTTAGATAGGCTGTCCCGATATATCTTTTGTGTGAGCTGCTTCCGGGACGGTTTAATACTCCGCTTGGTCTGTAAACACCATCATTCAAAGAATATCGCCAGTTGAAAACGACGTCAACCTGCATTTTTAATTTAGAAGTTAAATCTAACGTTGCATACGGATGAATATCGATGAGATTGACCGGTCCAACCTGCGGACTGAAGCCAAAATAACCGCCTTTCGGATATAACGGATTGAAAGTATTCAGCTTTCCGTCTTCTTTGGATTTGTCACCGGAAATGTAATCGTTCCGAAGATTGATGCTCGGCTTAAAATTTACATTTTCAAAAAGATATCCAATATCAACCGAACCTGTCCACGCAGAAATATCTTCGTTTCCAAAACTTCCGAACTGATAGGCAGCTTCCAGATTATAAATGAATCCGCCGCCGTATTTCCAAAGCCTTCCGCCGATGGTGTGGCGTTTTTCTTTGGCAGTTCCGACTTCAAAAACAGATTCGTCTCTGCGGATTCCGATGTAATACAAATCTAGGTTTCCGGCTTTTGGAATAATAATTTTAGAATAAGCACCCCAAAGATTGAGCTGTTTTGAAATTGTATTATCAAAGACTCCGGTGTTGATGCTGTCTGCCATCATAGCAAAGGCATCTACCGAAACATTTTTGTACGAGTACATTGCTTTGGCTCCGGTAAATGAAAGTCTTGCATTCGGACCTTCTCTTACAGAAATTAATCTTCCCGAACCGTAATCGAGTTCCTGTCTTCCAAGTCTGAAGGTTAGTTTTTGTTCTGATTTATTAATGACATTGGCATCAATAAATAGATTCTGAATACTCAACTGGTCTTCATCAATTCCCCTCGAACCGTTTTTTCTTCCGTTTTGCAAAGCACTTCTTAATTGTGAAAATACCCGAATGTTTTTTCCTAAATGCAAATCTGCATGAACATCGTACCGTTGCAGAAAAAAGTTATTGTGCCCGATATTAAGCCTACCCCAATCTTCGTTGTTGAAATCCACATATTCGAACCGGGCTTCGCCACCGAAAGACAGATAGACATCTTTCTTTTCATTAAGCGGAAGAAATTTAACCTTATTATAAAAAGTATCAGCTGAATCTTTTAAGTATTCATAGTTCTCATCGTAACGTAGAAGTTTGAAGTTCTGAGCCGAAAAATTTTCAGAACAAATAAAAATTAATAGAGTGATAATTTTTAAAAACGATATGGAACCTGCAGATTTCAACGTAGAAAATTTTAGATTAATGTTTAATCATATTGTGGGCATAATGAATTCCCAATCCGTAGGAACTTCCGTACTTTTTCATCAAGTCTGTTACCGCAACATACGTTTCCTGGCGGGCCCAATCTCTCTGCAGTTCTAAGATATACTGAATGGAAGTCATCGGTTTTACCCCGGCATGAATCATTCTCTGGATTGCTCTTTCATGCGCTTCATCGCTTACGTCGCCGCAGGCATCGGTGATTACATAGACATCATAATTTTCTTCCATTGCAGATAAAGCGGGTCCCACGATACAAACGCCCGTCCATAATCCTGCGAAAACAAGCTTCTGTTTTTGGGTTCCTACAATGGCTTTGTAAGCGGCTTCATCTTCCCATGTATTCATCGTTGTTCTGTCGATATAGCCGGAAGTTGCCATCGGATATGCTTCTTCAATTTCGGGAAATACAGGTCCTGAAAAACTTTCCTCAGCAACGGTTGTTACAATTGTTGGTACATTAAATATTTTGGAAGCTCCGCAGATTACGGCAACATTGTTACGGAGTTCATTCATCGAAATGCTTTTTGTTGCGAATGCCATTTGTCCTTCAAAATCAATTAGAACAAGCGCATGATTATCAGGAGATAATAATTTAGGTGAAGGTTTCATAAAAGTTTATTTTAGTTGTTAATTTTTTAGTTTAAAGAAATTATTGCTTTAGAAATTTTAATAATTCTTCGTTAAATTTGTCTTTTTCTTCAATAAATAATGCATGCCCGCTGTTTTCAAAAGGAATTAATTTAGAGCCTTTGATGGCTTTATTCATTTGCTCAGCTAATGCGTAAGCGACAATTCTGTCCTGTTTTGCTTGCATAATAAGTGTCGGAATCTTGATTTTAGGCAAATCACCTCTCAAATCTTCGTCTCGTAAAGCGATTAAAGCCTGTTCCATTGCGTACGCAGATGACTGCATCTCGATTCCTCCTAACCAAGCACCTATTCCCGCTGGGACTGAAGTTGCTGATAAAACGAATCTTTCGCCGATCGTGTTCAGTAATCCGGGTCTGTCTACGCTCACACGGTCTACCCATTGCGTGATTTCTTCCTTGGTGAATAACGGATAAGGATAATCCGGTTTTTTGGTATGAACAGGTGCTGCAGCCGCAAATAATGCTAATTTGCTAACATGTGCTGCGTTGTATTTTGCCACATAATGTAAAGCGATTGCTCCGCCCATTGAATGTCCACCCAACGTCGCATCTTTAATATCCAATTTGTCTAAAACAGTTTTGATGTCTGATGCAAACTGGTCATAATTGTATTTTCCATACGGTTTGTCTGATTGTCCGAAACCTCTCAAAGTGATGGCTATAACACGGTAACCTGCTTTTACCAAAGGAAGATATTGGTATTCCCAGGAAGCATCATTCAATGGGTATCCGTGGATTAACACAACAGGCTTACCTTCACCAAGGTCGATGACGTGAAGTCTAACGTTGGTTTCTACTTCGATATATTCTGCTCTTGCTTTTGGAGATTTAGCTGTATTTTGGGCGTTGATACTGGTAAAGAATACGGCTGATAATAAAGCCGCAGTTCCAAGAATTGATTTTAGTTTCATAATAGGATATAGTTTTTTTGACAGATTTAATTTTAAAAATGTCGGGGTTAATAAATTAAATAATGATGAAATTTGAATCAGCCGTTTTTTCAAATCAACTGATTCAAAAAGAGATTTATCTTTTCAGCAAATATTTATGCTGACCTTCCAATACCAGTTCAGATTTCTGGTTGTAAACAGTCACTTTTGTAGTAACGACTCCCTTATCTTCTTGTGGCGTCAAATCAGTAATTGTCAGTGAAGAGTATAAAGTATCACCGGAATGAACTTCCTTTAAAAAATTACACGACAATTCTAAAAAGGCAATAAAAACATTTCCGAAATAATGAGGAAGCAATGTTGCACCAGGCGCAGTGAATGCTAAAACCTGTAAACCGTGAACCACCGGTGCTTCGTGACCAAATCTTTTTGCATATTCTACATCGTAATGGATCGGGTGATTATCACAGGAAACCGTTTGAAAAGCTGAAGCGTGCGCATCTGTTAATGTTCTGCTTGGTGCACGAAAAACTTCTCCGATAACCAATTCATCAAAAGTACGGGCTTTAACGATCGCAAAATCTTCCGGATTGAATACTGATTCTGAATTTGAGTTTTCCATAATTTCAGATTTAAATATGAAAATTATTCATTAATAAACTCGAGAAGATCTTTATTGATGGTTTCGTGTTCCGTAGTCGGCATTCCGTGTGGGAAACCAGGATAGGTAATTAGTTTTCCGTTCTTCAATAATTTGATGGATTTCAAAGCCGCATTTTGGTAAGGAACGATCTGGTCATCCTCACCGTGCATTACCAAAACAGGAATTTCAGTCGTTTTCAGGTCTTCTCTTTGGTCCGTTTCAGAAAATGCTTTGATTCCGTCGTAATGAGCAACGATTCCTCCCATCATTCCTTGTCTCCACCAGTTTCTCTGTACACCTTCTTTAACATCAGCACCTTCTCGGTTATAACCATAGAAAGGGACAGTCAAATCAATAAAAAACTGGTTTCTGTTATTCAACGTCTGATCTCTGATGTCATCAAAAACCGACATTGGAACACCATCAGGATTTTCGTCGCTTGCCACCATAATCGGCGGAACAGCGCTGATTAAAACCGCCTTTTTAGCTCTTCCGTTAGCATATTTTGCTACGTAACGGATGACTTCACCACCACCTGTTGAATGGCCAATGTGAACTACATCTTTCAAATCTAAAAATTCTACCAGTTCTGCTGCATCAGAAGCATATTGATCAATCGTGTGGTTGTAAATATTCTGGCTCGATCTTCCGTGGCCTCTTCTGTCGTGCGTCACGACTCTGAAGCCTCTTTGTAAGAAGAAAATGACCTGTGCATCCCAATCGTCTGATGATAATGGCCATCCGTGGTGAAACATCAAAACCGGTCCTTTTCCCTGGTCTTTGTAAAAAATTTCTGTTCCGTCTTTTAATTTTAATGTGCTCATTGTTGTAAATTTTTTGATTAATAATTAAATTCTCTATTCTTGTTTTCAAAATAAAAACCAAAAATTTTAATCCAATGAAAATCAAAATATTAACCTAAAATGAAGAAATTATAAATTACGAAATTTCGTAATTTTATGAAAACTAAATTAGTGTATATATAAAATTTGATATTATTATAAATATCGATACCGAAAGGAATAATGATAGCATGTAATTCCACTTTTCTATTGTAAATGATGATGACCAAACTTTGCTGTTTGTGACTGAAAATTTACAATCACGCTATCTTTAGCAGAGCTCATAGTATCACTACAAATTTGATTTATTTTAAACTTGCGCTGAGAGTATTTAGTTTTAAGGTTCCGGGTTCATTATATTAAATCAGAATACTTTTCAGATCCACAAACGGCTAGCATAGCTGAAGTCTAAAACCATATGATAGTATGATTGATGGTATTCTTCCAACTTGATTCTTGAAAAATTCAGTTATTTGTTAAAAAATTAATGTTACTAAAAAAAAACAACACTTGACAAAACACACACAAGCAATTGCTAATCAAGCAATTAACCATGCATTTAATCTCAGTAATTCGTTCAATCAATTAAAAATTCATTAATAATGAATTTTTTAATTTTGAATTCATCTTTTTAGATATTAAATTTGTACAAAATCTATCTATGAACTATAAACTTGAGCTTAATGCTCAGGATTCCCATTACCCGATTATATTTCACAATATTTTATTCGATGCTTTCAAAATCAATATTATAGAAAGACATAGTGGTACGAAACAAAAAAAATTACAGCGCATTGTTATTAAAGTCAGAACACATGATGACGAAATTGTCAAAACTAAAACAGAGGCTTTTCGAATCATACTGAAAGGAGACGATTATGTTAATTATGAAAAACTAACAAGAATTTTTACTTCATATGAGTTTAAAAACAAACTGATTAATAGAAAAGAGAAAGAGCAGGAATATGTATATTTTCTGTTACAGTTAGTCATAAATTATTACCAACTCAATTAATATCAACTAATATCTGATATAATTAAGATTTGTCATATCTAAAATAAAAAACTAAAAGAATAATATTAAGTATAAAAGCGAATGCGTTTGTCAGAATAATCGGCCATTCATCTTTTATAACTCCATACCACACCCACAAACCAAGTCCTGAAATTAAAATTGCTAACATTACTAAAGAAATATTAGTAACATCTTTTTCTTTTATGACTTTGATGAGTTGTGGCATCATAGAAATGGAGGTGAGAACTCCGGCTATCATTCCCAGGATATTTTCATTCATAAAAACAGTAATTAAAACGGATACCCTATAGCAATGTTTAAGATAAGATTATCTTTTCTCCAACTGCTGTCTCCAAAATTGATTCTATCAAAAACCCACCGATCTCCTTTTTCATAATAAGGAACACGAAGCGGCATTGCAAGGTCTAATCTTAGAATCAGAATAGAAAAATCCAGACGCAAACCAAAACCTGCTCCTACTGCCATTTCATTTATAAAATCTTTAGAAAACTTGGCTCCGGGTCTGTCAGGGTCTTCATTGACCAACCATACATTTCCTGCATCTGCAAAAACAGCAACATTTAAGAATTTATAAAGATTTGCACGATATTCTGCATTGAGCTCCAATTTCACATCCCCTGACTGATCAAAGAAAGCACCTTGCGGAATTGTCCTTGGATCAAAACTGCCGGGTCCCAAAGTTCTTGCCCGGAAAGCTCTCACACTGTTACTACCTCCTGAGAAAAACTGTCTGGAAAACGGAACGTGCTCAGAATTACCATAAGGATAAGCCACGCCGGCAATCAATCTGGTTGCTAAGGATGTTTTTTGATTGAACTTATGATAGAATCGGAAATCATTCTCAACTTTTGCATATTGACTAAAAGGAACTCCGAAAATTGTTTTTTCCTTACCTTCCTTAACATTAGCTCCTGCCAATAATCCTGTTAAATTACCTGCCAGATCCAGAGTTCCTTTGTAATAAATTGTACTTGGTTTCTGAAACATTGTATTAGTATAAGTAAAGGAATAAGTAGGTCCAAAAATTAATTGTTTTGCAACAACTCTTTGCATTGCATCGTTGTTTGCAGAGATGGATTCATACAACGGAGTCACATTTGCAGGAGTTACATAAGTAATGTCTATTATTTTTAAATCGTGTTCTTTCCTTGCGTTCTCTTTCCACAAATATCCAAATGACCCGCTGAAAGTATTAAGCGTGTAATATTCTGTCCTGTTTTGAAATTCATACCCCAAAGAGATATTGGTTCTGGGAACAAACTCACTGGATGAATGAAAACGAAACGGTGCCACAATTCTAGGGATAGACAATTGAACATTTGTACCTGCGCGGAAAAGATTTTTGGCATTTTCCGGACCTCCAATCTGAACATCAAAAGCACCATAAACCGAAGCTTTGAATTGTTCTGCTCCTCTCATAAAATTGCGGTGTGTCCAGTTGAGGTTGAGCTCACTTCCTGCATAATTGGCAGAATTAGTTCTTCCGAGTGCTTCCAATCTAAGTGACTGAATCTGACGTGGAGTTAACAAGTAATAAGTATCGAATTTATGATTTAATGAATCTGAAACTATAAACTCATTCTTTACAAATTTGAAGACTCCAAGATTGATTAGTCTGTTCAAAGTCAAATTGTGATCTGCCCGATTATAAAGATCTCCTTTTTTGAAGTATAATGCACGATCAAAAATCTTTGGTTTGAATTTATGATCCGGATCAATAACATAGATATCACCATGAGCATATTTCTGAAGAGAATCTTTGTCCATAGGAATCTGATACTTTCCTTCTTTTACATCTCTGATATTATAATTTGGAAAGACAATGACATTATCTATTGAAAATTGTTGTTTTGCAAGCTCTGGTGTATTATCCTTAAGCTTAACATTCATTTCAACTGTATGATTTTTGCTGACCGTGCTGTCTGCCTGAACAATTAGATTATCCGGACTGAAATAATAGAAGCCTTTTTCCTTCAATCCATTATCGATACGGTTGCGTTCAGATTTTATAACATCAAGATCAAAAGGGTTTCCGACTTTGAGAAGTGTTTTATCTTTCAAATTCTGAATCTCATGATTAACTAAAGTCGAATCTTTCTGAAATGTCACCTCACTTATTTTATATTGATTTCCAGTTCTAAGTGTATAAATTACTTTTGCTTTTTTATTTTTAGTAATCGTATCATAAATTCCTTTTGCATTGAAATAACCTTTGTTTTCGGAATAGTTTTCAATAATATCTTTATTGAATTCCCGATCAACATCGCTCAAAAGAACCGGCTTTTCTCCTACTTTATACTTTAGCCAATAATTAAAACCTTTTTCTTTTTTGGGTTCTTTAGCAATATTGTAAAAATACAATTTGGGACGAAGTCCTAAAAAACTTGAATTAGGTTTAGGTCTAAGATTCTCTTCTAATGCAGATTTCAGTTGCTTTTTTTCTTTTTTAGAAATAGAATCATTTTCTATTTTAACTTCTGCACCTGTATAAAGCAACTCTCCTTCTTTCAAAAATCTGGTATTGCTGCAGGCATAAACTGTAGCAAAAAAGATTGCAACTAGTAAGTATCTGTAATATGTAAGAATTCTGCTTTTCATTATTTAAAATCTACAATCTCTTTATTCTTATTTTCTCTTTTTGTTCCGGCTTTTTCTCTTTTAGAATTTTGAAAAATCTCACGGAATTTATCATAATCCAAAGTAATAATGAATCCAACACCTGTTTCTACAATCTGGCCTTGCAATGCCACCTGGTATTCATCCTTTCGATAAGCCCGCAAAGTATAACGTCCATCTTTTGACAAAGCATAATCAATGGTTACATTTCCTGCAATATTGGTCATACTTTCATTTTGTCTGGCATCACCCTCTAACCCGAAATTACTTCCAACAGAAACCTTTAATCTGTCATTAAGTAATTTTTTGCTGATATCAACATTCAGGTCAGTTCTGGTATTTTTTGCACCGGTTGAATAATCTTCCGATGATTCCAGATCAAAATTAAGATCAACACCTTTAATCAATCCGGACGCCAAATTGTTCAATTGTTGTGAAAGGATTTTACTTACACTTTGTCTCGCCATTGCTTCAGCAGAAAGTCCTGCACTGGATTCAAACGGATTTTCTCCGACAAAACGATTCAGTAATAATAATGCGAAAACCTGTTTATTCATTTCAGATTCCTGAGTTCTGAGTTGCGCTAACTTCTGATCAACAATATCTGTAACCGTTGAAGAAACCGAATTATTTTTGTCATCGGTTGTAATATCAAAACTAATCTCAGGCTTCAACAGTTCACCTTTCATTTTCAGTAAAGTGTTGAAAGGTATTCTTTGTTTAAATTGATTCAATGTTGCGGAACTTTCTCCACTCAATTGTTGTTCAACCAAGTCCAAAGGCGCTGTCTGTGTTTTATAAATGGCCGTGATATCCATCTGAGCTGTCATTGGTTCTCCGGTCCAAGTAATTGTACTGCCCTTTTGAATATCGAATTTACGTTTCAATAAGCTTACAGACATCTCATAACTTCCGGATTCTACTTCATAGACGCCAACCAAAGTTGTCTTTCCAGACGGATCCACTCCACCCGTGAGTTCTGCTTCGCCCTGTAGTTTTACAAAATCACCATTAGCTTTGTCAATCAACAAGGAAAGTTTTGCGTCTTTACTTACTTCGATGTTCACGCTTACATCCATTCCCTTGATACGGTTTTGAACGATGGAATCTGCTTTAATGGTTTTATTAAGAGCAATCTGATCTTTATCAATGAATTCTACAATGCCATCTCTTTCCTGCAAGCTAGGCGAAGATTGTGGCAAAACAAATGTAAAATCCGTATTTTCCGAAACAGCTAATCTTCCGTCAACTTTTGGCAAATCCAAATCTCCACGGATTTTTAAGCCTGCATCGATTGCCAAAATCCCGTACATCATTGCATCGTTTGATTTCTCAGAATTAACAACTTTAAAATCTTTGGCATTGACATCTAAATTAAATGCAAAATCTCTGTAAGTCTGTGTTAAAACCTGTCCATCAATTTTCAAAGAATTCCCGTCTTTATCATTGATTCTGAAATTGTCAAATTCAATTCCTCTGTTGGTAAAAGCTATCTCGTCGTTTATTTTTCTGAAATCACTTCCAGTCTGGGCAATCATCAATCCAACATCATTAAATTTCACTTTTCCTAGAATATTAGGCTTGTCGGTAGTTCCTGTGATTTTTAGATTTCCGGAAATATAGCCTTCTGTATTCTTGATAGCGTTCATCGAGAAACCTTGAACAGATTTCATCTGAAGCTGATTGATAGCCATATTCAAATCAAATGTGCTGGAAGAGGTGTTGTAATCTCCCAAGATTTTCACATCATTATCATTTCCGGAAAGTGCTACATCGGCATTTAAGATATTTGGTGAGGAGTTATTGACTTTTACAGCAAGATTTCCAACCGGATTTTCATAGACAATCAAATCTGTGATATTAATATCAGAAGTGAAAGTCATTTTCTTCGTCAAATCTCTTAACTGAGCTGTCCCATTGATTGTTCCTCTAGCCAAGATTGTATCTTTTTTAATAAACTCAGTAATCGTTTCAATTTTAAAATCTTTTAAAGAAACATTCAGAGGTGCATTTGGATTTAGATTTTCAGATTGTAATAGGATCTCGCTTGCACCGTTCGAAAGGCGAAAATTATCTGCTAAGATTCCGCTTTTACCAATCCGGATTTTATTATCTTGTGCAACTGTCCAATCTGTATAATTTAACTTCAGACCATTTGGATTTAATGAGATTTCTGTGATATCATTCAGTGACTTCGCATTTCCCGCTATCAGGAATTGAGTTACGTCTTTCTCGTCTTTTGTACTGATATTATAATTGATGACATTATTAGAAACATCTCCTGCAATCCCGATTTTATTGAGGGCAAAACTTGAGCTTTTCAAGCCGGCAACATACAGATTATATTGTAAAGCCTGATTTTCGTTTGTTACTTTTATTGTTGCGCCTTCAACAGAATTTTCACCATAAAGAAGCTGTGGAATTTGTCCGTCGATTTCAATTTTTTGAGAATCAGCATCATAATTTCCTGTCAAATTAATGGTTTCGAAGCTTTTCAAATCAGGAACAAATTTTCTTACCAGATCATCATTTTTGATTTTTGCATTAAAGGTAAAAAACTGGCCTCCATCAATTTTTGGGGTTTTTCCAGGTTTTTGAAATTGATAATATTGATTGATTGTATTACTCAAAGAACCAAAAATCTGTGTCAGTTTATACTTCCCTTTCAGTTCCACATCGGCAATCTGCGAATTGAAAATGATATTTGTAGAATCCTTGGTGGAAGAAGCTTTCAAATTAACTTCCTGAATGGGATAAACTTCTTTGGTATCAGAAAATGCAAAGTTTTTCAAATTCAAATAACCATTGAGATTATCAGGGTCCAGACTTGTAAAATCACCATCTATTTTTCCTGCAAGGATCATTGGATCTTTATAGAAACCCAATTTATTAAGATCGAGTTTAATGACTTCTCCATTTATTTTTACGGTAGGGTTTTTCTCATTATAGATTCCGGAAGCTGTTAATGATAAATTAGCATTCGGATCCTTAGAATTCAGAACGATATTATAAGCACCTCGTCTTATTTTCCCCATCAGATCCATATTTTGATAACGATAACCATTATAAACAGCCGAAGCAACGTGACCTTTGATATCTGCATTGGCGTTTTTAAAATCGAAGCTTTCTCCTTTGGCAGAGATCTGTGCAGAAATTGCTCCAATATCTTTATTATGAATCAATTTCCCGACTTGTAAACCTTGTAGATTGGCTTTCACATCATATAGCTCACGGTTTTTTCTCCGCATGTCAATGTTTGCTCTGATGGAAGCATTTCCTAATGTGGAGTAAAGATTAAGGTCTGTGTTGACAATCTTTGTTGTTCCTTTTGCATATCCTTTTATACTGAAATGAGAAGGCAAAGAAATGTTGGATGGAATCGTGTTTTTTGGAACCAGATTAAAAATGGTTTTTCCTGAAGAAGACAGCTCTCCAATTCTAAGATCGTAAAATAAATTATCCGGATTCATCGCGTTTTTGATTCTTCCGGAAGCTGCAATACGCACCTGATCCAGTCCTGAGACTTTTAAATTATTGATCAGCAAGTCATTGACAGTTCCTTTAATATTAGCATTTATTTTAAGAATGGCATTTGGATATTTGTTGAAAGGAGCAGTATTTTGCAAAGTAGGAACGAGATTCAGAATATCGGAAAAACCGATTTTGGAATCATCAATATTAGCCGATATTTTTACAGCACCAAGATTTGAACTAAGTTGCTCAATTGAATTATAATTGAGAATAACCTCATCCCGCAAAACCGTTTTTGAGGTTTGAAGATAAAGGTCTTTCAAATAGGCTTCTTTTTCATTATACACGAAATCTGTTTCAAATTTCTGAATATCCAATCCTCTTTTTTCCTGGATTTCTGCAGATTTCACAATGCCGGCAAACGTATTATTCTGCATTTTGAAATTGCGGATATCAATATTCATTTTGGAAAAATTAAGATGATTGAAGTCCATTCCTTTTTTTGCAGGAGCAATTGCTGTGTTATTGTAGGCAACTTTTACGTCATTTAAAACAAGTTTGCCCAAAAGAAGCTGCATTGCTTTTTTCTTGTCTGTAGTTTTGGAAACTTGTGGCTCTTGTTCTTTTGAATTGGTATTTTCTGTTGGTAAAAAAAGATTAGCATTGATGTTTGCACCTGAAAGTAAAACATTATCAACATCATAAGAACTATTTTCCAAATCCAACTTGTTGACTTTGGTACTTAGTTCTTTAAATAAAATTTTTGCAAAAGTTTTGGTGTTATCATCGCCGTAATCAATGTCAAAATTGGTTAGCCTTATTCCTCTTAAACCAATCTGCATCGGCTTTTTCTGATTGAGCGAATCAACTTTTTTCTCAACATTTTTAGAAACTTCTGTTATGAGATCTTGTTTTAGTTTGAGTTTGAGTCCGTCAAGATTAATGTCGTTGACATCATAAGAATTATTCTGAAGATCAAATGTTTTTACTCTCGTATCAAATGATTTGAAGTAAACTTTGATATCATTTTTAGATTGCTGATCGTTGAATGTGATGCCAATATCTTCCAATTTGATCTTATCAAGAGAAATAATAAACGGTTTTGATGGACTTTCTTCTTTATCATTGGTTGCAAATGCATTAATTATGTAATCAAAATTGAAAATTCCGTTCGGTTTTCTTACAACATTCGCTCTTACGCCTTGCAGATCAACCGAAGTAATATCTGCTTTTGAATTGATAAGTTTGAAAATATGCAACCCAACATCTAGTTTTTTTACCGCCAAAAGCGTATCCACATCCTGTCCTTTCAAATAAAGATTCTCCATAATAAGACTATTTGGAAAGCCTATATAAACTCTTTCCAGACTAACTTTTGTATGGATTTTTTTTTCAAGATAGACAACCAGCTTGTCTTTTATAAAATTCTGAACTGCCGGAATCCGGATACTGAAAATCAGAATCAACAAAAAAACCAATATACTAATAATGGTTATGATGATTTTCCTTAATATTTTGCGCCAATTGAATTTTTTCTTCAAGATCGATTGGTTTATAGTTGCGAAACAAATATTGTACTAAATATATTGATTTTTTATCTAAAGTTGAAATCTAAACATTGATTAGCTTTTCCCTTTTCATTAATTTTAGGAATAATATCAAATATTCCAAACTCCGGAAAACTTCCGGTCATTTTGAAATCTTTCGGAAGTTTCTCTTGGAAAATAGGCATCTTTCTAAATGCGTCATCTTGATTATCAAAATAATTAGCTTTAATACATTTGGCTTGTTTATAATAAGAACCAAATTGTAGTAATGAAATCTTATTTCTTTTTAAAAGTTCTGACTTTCTAAAAGCTTCATAAGCCTCTTTTCTCGTTAAATCTTTTGATTGAGAATAACCTTTGAAAAAAGAAAAAATGATAAGAAGAAAGAAAAATTTATTCATATTCATAAAAAGAATTTATTATGAATATGAGTTCAATAATCATTCCTTAATAGTTTTTCATTGTTAAAATTTAATAATTTATTAAAAAACAAACCCGATAATGGAACGGATTTTGAATGAAACAAATCGAAAAAATAAAAAAATAAAGATGCGCTTTTTAGATAGTTATATAAGAAAAGTTTATTTCGTAAATGGAAATATTGGAAAAATAAAGATTTCAGCATTCAATTTTTTCAGAGCGATTATTCATCTTCCTTTATTTATAGTTTGGGCAGTTTGGAAGGGTTTGTTTGAATAGATTAATTCTTTAGTCTTATAGAGAGATTAAGGAAATTTTGACAATTTCACTTATAAATTTCTAGGAATCTTAAAAGAATATAACATCATTTTTATATTTTGAATTAAAGAATCTAACCAACCCATTTCAAAACTTTCTTCTCAAGATCTTCCAGATCAAAGGGTTTTGAAACATAATCATCAGCCATCGCCTCATTTGCAAGTGAAGCGATATCATTATTGGCAGTAATATAAATTACCGGAATACTTTTATAATCAGGATGAGTTTTCAAAAGTTTTGTGGCTTCCACTCCTCCAATTACCGGAATCCAATTATCCATAATAATCACATCGGGTTGAAAATCTGATACTTTTTGGATAATATCATCAGCAGTTTCGGAAACCTCAACCTCATAACCCAAGTCATTCAAAACAATAAAAATCACTTCCAGAATTGAAGTTTCATCATCAAAAATCAGGACTTTTTTCTTGCTCATAATATATTTGTAGTATTTATTTTTTATAGTTCATTTAATTTTATTGGAAGATTTTCTGGTGTAATAATTCCATCATAATTAATAATTTCCATTGCCATTTTCGGCATATAATCAACTTCTGCTGTTTTAGGGTCCTGAATCCAGATTTGTCCTCCCATTCTTTCAATATATTTAAGACCTTCAACACCATCGGAATTAGCACCGGATAACAATATAGCAAGAAGATTCTCTCCAAAAATTTCTCCAGCCGAGTTAAAAGAAACATCAATGGATGGACGAGAATAATTCAGTTTTTCTGACCTGTCCAGAGACATTGTTTTTTTATCATCAAACAGAAGATGAAAATCCGCCGGAGCGAGATAGATATTATTATTTTCAATATCTGTCTTGTCTTCAATCTCTGTAACCCTAACAGGAGATACCTGTTCTAGCAAAGTCGGTAAGATATTAAGTCCGGAAGCTTTACGATGAATCACGATGACTATTGCAAATTTTATAGGTTCATTCAGATTTTTCAACATACTTAATATTACCGACAAACTCCCAGCTGATCCGCCAATAATCACTAATTCGATATTGAAATCTGATTTTTTCATATCATAATTGCTCCGTTTTTTTCCAGATACGCTGGTCATCAATCTGATGATATTGTTTTCCTAGATCCGAAAACCGCAAAGTTTCTTTGGATCCAAGTGCAAGATATCCAAGATTTTCCAAACTATTGTCAAATAGTTTAAAAACACGCTCTTGTAACATCCTGTCAAAATAAATCAAAACATTTCTACAGATAATCAGTTGAAAGCTGTTGAAAGAGCTGTCGGAAACTAAATTATGTGTAGAAATAATCATTTTTTTCTGAAGCGATCTATCAAATCTGGCAATATCATAATTGGCTGTATAGTAGGTTGAAAAATCTTCTTTACCACCTGAAAGTTGATAATTCTCCGAATATAATTTCATCTGCTGAAGAGGAAAAACACCTGCTCGCGCCGTTTCGAGAACAGATGGATTAATATCTGTCGCATAGATCAAACTCTTGTCGTACAACCCTGCTTCCTTCAGCAATATTGCTACAGAATAAGCCTCTTCTCCCGTAGAACATCCTGCCAGCCAAATTCTGATAAGAGGATATGTTCCCAGTTGTGGTAATATCTTTTCTCTAAGACTTAGAAAAAATTCCGGATCACGAAACATCTCCGTTACGTTGACCGTGATTTCTTCTATAAAATGTTTCAGGTAATCCTGATCATTAATTACCGTGTATCTTAATTCGGCAAAACTGGCAAACTTATCGATGACACATATCCTGTTGATTCTTCTTTTAAAAGAAGCTTTGCTGTACATGGAGAAATCGTAACCGTACAGATCGTAAATATCTTTGATAAGATATTCTAATTCTTCATCTTTGACAATACTTGGCTCTAGCATCAGGAAACTTTTTCTATAACTTTCAATAATTGATCCACATCGATAGGTTTCTTGATATAATCTGTAGCACCTGCATCAATACATTTTTGATGATCCTCCTCCATTGCCTGCGCTGTAACTGCAATTATAGGAATATGGCTGAATTTATTAATTTCCTTAATCATCCTAATAGCTTGATAACCATCAATATCAGGCATCATCATATCCATTAAAACGACGTCAATATTATTTTCATTTTCTAATTTATTAATAGCTTCTTTTGCACTCAAAGCAGTTTCTACATGAAATACTTTCGCTTTCAAAGTTAACTTAAGCGCAAAGATATTTCTGGGATCGTCATCAACAATCAAGATCTTTTTATCCATCTTATGACTATTAACTTTCATATAACCAAACACGCAGAAGTGACAGCAACTGATCGATATCAACAGGTTTCGTAATGTAATCCGAAGCGCCTGCCTGAATACATTTGTCACGATCTCCAATCATCGATTTTGCCGTAACTGCAATAATTGGTAAATTTTTGAAATCCTGCATTTTTCTTATTTCTCTAATGGTATCGTATCCATCCATTTCCGGCATCATCATATCCATCAAAATAACATCGATGTCGGGATTTTCCTCAATTTTATCAAGCGCCTGTTTTCCATCCATTGCCAGAACAACTTCTACTTTATACTTTTCCAAAGCTTTTGATAGAGAAAAAATATTTCTGACATCGTCGTCTGTGATTAATATTTTTTTGCCACTCAATGTTTCGGTTAGAGTTCCCAGGTTTTTAACTCTCCCCGATTCACCAGATTGTTTATTTTCTTCCACCAGATGAAGGAACAGACTAATCTCATCCAAAATCCTTTGATAAGAATGGGCTGTCTTTACAACAATAGAATCAGCATATTGCCTGATCTTAAGTTCCTCGGATTGGGTCAAATTACGTTCGGTAAAAATAATGACAGGGAGGTTCTCCAAACCTTCATAACTTTTGATCCTTTCAACAATCTGATAACTGCTCCCTCTTGCTGAACCAACATCTACGATCACACAATCCACATTATCCTTTTGGAAAGCTTTGACACTGTCCTCCACATTATTTTCTACAGACAATGATATGCTGTAATTGCTAAGGAAATATGATAAAGCTTTTGCATGTTGGGCATTTTCCTCCACAATCAATACTTTTTGTGGGGAGCGTTTCAATGCATCTTCAATCTTTTTGAATACATTGTTCATCTCTTCCAATGCTACCGGTTTATCAATAAAATCAATTGCGCCTCTCATCAGACTTTCTCTTTTGGCTTGTAATGAGGACATCATATGGACCGGAATTGGTTTTGTCTGGCTGTTTGTTTTTAATTCGTTCATTACCTGCCAGCCATCTTTGACCGGCAGCTGAATATCAAGCAGGATGGCCGCAGGTTTATATTTCAATGCTGCAGAAAGTGCATGGTCTCCTCTTACAATCACAACGGCCTTATAATCATTAACATGGGCATACTTCAGGAGTGCTTTTGCAAAATGTGTATCATCCTCGATTATTAGAATCACTTTATCTCCTTTTGAGATATTGTTACGATCATCCTCAATTTCTTCGGGAATCTCTATATGATTGATCGAGGCGATATTTTCATCGTCTGTTTCAATTATTGCTTTAATATCTTCTACATCCTGAGAAATAACTTCTATCAAACTTTGTTCGGCAGAAATGATCTCCGAAGGATCTAACGGTTCTTTCGGGATGATCAGACTAAAGTCACTTCCTTTACCTAATTGGCTTTCAAGAGTAATTTTTCCACCTAGAAGTTTCGCAAGCTCACGGCTGATCGAGAGTCCCAATCCCGTTCCTCCAAATTTTCTTTGTGTAGAACCATCAGCCTGCTGAAAAGCTTCGAATATCAATTTCTGTTTATCCTCAGGAATCCCCATTCCAGTATCTTTTACCGAGAAAACAATAAAATCGGAATTTTTAGGGCATTCATAGATATTGAGATCTACTAAACCTTCTTTGGTAAATTTGAAAGCATTTGAAAGTAAATTTCTTAATATCTGATCCAATCTCAAGCGATCGGTTTTTAGGGATCTATCTACAGATTCATCAAGATTTACATTGAATTGAACACCTCTTTCCTTAACAATCGGCATAAAAAGATTCTTTAGATCTCGGGTAACATCTTCCAGCAAGATCTGCTCATTGACCAGATTCATTTTTCCGGATTCTATTTTCGCAAGGTCAAGGATCTCATCGATCAAGGTTAATAAACTTGTCCCGGAACTCTGGATAACTTTTGCCGATTCTATCTGGTCTTCTGTGAGGTTTTCTTCCGGATTTTCTGCCATTAAACGAGATAATAGCAGGATAGAATTAAGTGGTGTTCTTAATTCGTGCGACATATTTGCCAAGAACTCTGATTTGTATTGGGTGCTAAGTGCCAATTCTTCTGCTTTCTTCTGGATCTCAATATTTCGTTCAGCAATGAGATGATTTTTTTCTTCCAATGCTTTTGAACGTTCCTCCAGTTCCGTATTGGTCTGTAGGAGTTCTTCCTGCTGCACCCTCAACTCTTCTTCCGAAGCCTGAAGTTTTTGGGTCTGCGCTTCCAATTCTGTATTGAGATTCTCCAATTCGGCATGCTGAACCTGCAATTCTTCGGATTGAGCCTGTGTTTCCTCCAGTAATCGTTGTTCTTGTTCTCTTCCTTTGGCAGCACTTAGAATAATAGCAATATTCCTTGCACCTTCATTAAAATAATCGATTTTAGCTTCATCAAAATTATGTGTAGAACCCAATTCTAAGACCCCGAAAGTTTGTCTTCCAAGTATAATCGGAATTAGAATTATTCCATTAATTTTGATTTTACTGCTTGCGAAGCTTGCAACAAAGTCTTTATCATCAAGATTATTGAATACAGCTGTATTTTCCTTGACAAATGTCTGTCCAACCAAACCTTCGCCAGGAAGGAAGCTTTTCTTCATGTGTTCTTCAAGCCCGGAAGCATTGTATAATTTCAGTCTTTCATCTTCATAAAGATAGATAGCTCCGTTGACACAGTCTGCATAAGAAATAAAATGGTCCAGCACATTATCCGTAACCTCTTTTACAGTTTTGTTTCCAACAAGGGACTCATTAAGTAATATTAATCCTTTTTGTCTCCATTCACTTTCACTGATCTGTTCAAAAGAAGTCTTCAAAGAGCGAGTCATATGATTGAGCGATTCTACAATATCTCCCAGTTCATCTTCTCCTCGATCGGAAAGCTGTATATCATAATCTCCGCTTGCAACTTTACTCGCAACTTGCTTAATGATACTTACTCTCTTGGAGATTTCCAGGTCTTTAGCTGTCAGTTCTTTTTCAAGTTTATCTCTTCTGATGAGATCGCTCCTTAGCTTAGTATAAAAGAAAATCGTAACGATCACCGCAGCAAGCGCAGAAAAAACAATGAATAAAACTGTAGTATTGGAAGAATTATTAAGTGCCTTATTTTTGATCACCAATTGACTTTCTTCATATTTGACAAAGTCAGCAACAATCTGTCTGCATTTGTCCATATAGACTTTGCTGGAAGTTATCTGCTCTTGTGTCATCAATAATCCATTACGTCTATTGATTACAAACTGCCTCAGATTTTCCATGCTGTTATTGGCATTTTGCTGCAGATCCTCGACTCTTTTCAATTGCTGCTTATCTGTTATTTCTATATCTTTTGCTCTATTTATTGCTTGTGTGTAGTCAGAAACACTTCGGTTGTAGGGTTCCAAAAACGATTCTTTCCCGGTCAACTGATAACCTCTGTTTCCTGTCTCAGCATCCAAAAGAGCTATCAGAACATCCTTAACCGCAGTTATAGAACGGCGGCTCTGAGAGGATCTTTCCCGATTTTCCATCTGATTCTGAATACTCAGATATGAAGCTAATGAACTGGCAAGCAATATCAGAAGAGATAGACCAACACCGAACTGCAGATTACGTATAATTTTTTTAGGCATAAAATTAATTTAATGGTAATGTAAAATAGAATGTGGAACCTTCGTTGACTTCGCTGGAAACGCCGATAGTTCCATCGTGCTGTTCGATGATTTCTGAACATATAAATAAGCCAATCCCCAGGCCTTGAAACTGTACTGAAGATTCTTCCACACGATAAAATTTTCGAAATACAGAGGGCTGTTTATATTCCGGGATTCCGATTCCGAAATCTGTTACACTAACTCGGACATTTTCTTCATCAATGAAGGTGGAAACAAAAATCTGATGATTGTCAGGAGAATATTTGATGGCATTACTTAAAAAATTGAGCAGAACCTGTTCTATTCTCATTTCATCAAGTGGAATCAAAATATCAGGTTTTGGTCCGTGACGTTCAATATTGATCTTATTGCTATCATGTGTTTGTAAAATCGTGTCAATCGAATTTTGAATGACAGATTCGAGATTGGTGGGTTTCTTATTGATTTTTAGTTTACCATTTTCGATTTTGGAAACATCAAGAAGATCAGTAATTAAACTATTAAGTTTTTCAATTTGGATCAGAACTTTGTTCACATAGCTTTTTTCCGGGGTGTCCGGATCAAATTTAAGTTTGCGGTCCATCAGCTGAACATAAGCTTTTATACTGGTCAAAGGCGTTTTCAGTTCGTGGCTTGCGATACTCAAAAATTCATCTTTCTCTTTCTCGACTCTCTTTTGATCATCGATATCTGTAAAAGTTCCGACCCAGTTTTTAATGGTTTCATTTTCAAAAACAGGAGTCATTCTGAGCAGATGATATCTGAAACTACCGGATTTCAGATGTTTGATTCTGATCTCCAGTTCAAGCGGTTTATGTTTTTTTCGGGTTCTTTCAAACTCTTTCAAAATATCTTTGTCATCCACATGTGCTTCGGGAAACAATGATTTAGAATCCGAGTAATCATACCATTTAGCATTCACGAATGTCACTTGACCATCTCTGTCCAAAGTAAAAGCAATCTGTGGCAAAGCTTCCAGCATCAGGTGGAAATGATCTATCTCGGATTTCATTACTACCTGAGACTCTCTCCTGCCTTTTACTTCCATCTCCAGATTCTGATGATTTTTTTTGAGCGCAAGGCTGCTTTCCTGTAGATTATAAAAGGTTTTAACTTTAAGCATCAATATCTCAGGATCGATTGGTTTTGTAACATAATCAATCCCTCCGGATGCATAACCTTTTGCGATGAATTGTTTTTCCGTATTGACTGCAGAAAGAAAAATGATAGGAATATCTTTGGTCTTACTATATCCCGCAAGACTTTCCGCCACTTCAAAACCATCCATTCCCGGCATCTGAACATCAAGAATAATCAGGAAGTAATTATTTTTCAGCGCCTTTCCTAGTGCTTCTTCGCCTGATTCTGCTGTATCAATTTTAAAATCTTGAGATTCTAATAGCTTTTTTAAAGAATAAATATTGTTTTTATTATCATCAACTATTAAAATCATAAGATAAGTATTGCAGGTGAGTAATTTCTCGTTTCATTTATTTCAAAAATAATGAGATTTTTTTTAGTAGAACACAATTTTCAATTATTTATAAATATTGTGTTAAACAGGAATTCATAATTTGTTTATCCTTTAACTAATAACAAATTGGCATTATGCACTTTGTAATGAAGCACAAGTATTTTGATAAACATTGAAACTTGCCAGTTTATTATTCTGCTGAATGTAAGTGATCTCAACTAAAAAAGTTCCAAGTTTATAAATAACGAAACGTAAATCATTCTTTGAACTTTCGTTGATAATTTGACCTTGTGTAGCAACCAATTGACATTGATCCTGAGACGACAAATTTTTAAAATCAAAATAAGAGATTTCTGTATCCATAATTATAGTTTTGAAATTTGAAAAAACACTATACAATTTCTTTACCAATCGAAATAAATAATAGATAAAAATAATTTAATATGATTATATTTTTAATTTTTATTCCTTGAAATAAAAGTCTACACAAGATCTTACAAATCAAGAAGCAATCAAGAAAATCAAAGAACTCTAGGAAATTCTGATGGCGTTAGGAAATACTGTAATTCAAATCATTTCTACAGCCCACAAAAAAGACTGCTAAACTTTTCAGCAGTCTTTTTTATTCGAAAAATCAAAATATCCACTTTTCAACTTTTCTTTCTAATTCGTCAAGATCAAACGGTTTTGATAGATAATCCGATACCGAAGACTGGGAAGAGATATTTGCCACATCATTTTTTGCCGTAATGAAAATAACCGGAATCTTATGATGAACTTCGTGGTTTTTCAATAATCTGGTTGCTTCTATTCCTCCAATTACAGGAATATAAATATCCATAATAATGAGATCCGGTAAAAAGAGATTAACCTTTGAAATGATATCGTCCGCCGTTTCAGCGATTTGGACTTCGTAACCGTTATCTTCAAAGATAATAGATACGACTTCCAAAATAGAAGTATCATCATCAAAGATTAAAATTTTCTTCTTACTCATTTAATTTGATTTAATAACATTTGGAGGTAAAAAACAGCTTAACTGCTACCATCAAATATAAAGAAGTACCTGTTTTATCTTTTATGATTTGGATCACAATTGAATACTTTTCCAATTTCGGTTTCGGCATAAAAATTACTATGTAAAAAACATCAAATAAACTATTGAAAATTAAAACTATGTTAATTCCAGAAGAGCTTCTATTGAGTTATGGAGCAACAATAGAAAATTATAAAAAAGGAGAAGTTATTTTCAGCGAATTCGAAACCCCGAAAAATTATTATCAAATTGTCTCGGGCAGTATAAAATTGAACCATTATAATGAAGATGGCAAAGAACTGATATTCGCTATTCTCAATGATGGATTAAGCGTCTGTGAGATGTTGCTGTTCATTGATTATACCTTCCCCGTGAATGCGGTGGTTTTTGAAGATTCAAAAGTTTTGAGATTATCAAAGCCAAAATTCATACAAATGCTGGATGATTATCCAAAGATTTCTATAGATGTGAACAAGTTTCTAGCAGAACGACTCTATCAGAAATATATAATGCTGGAAAATAATTCTTCGTTATATGCGAATGTGAGAATTAAAGGCGTTTTGGATTATCATAAAAGCTTTAGTCCAGACAGAACACAATATTCATTTCAAATACCTTTGACCAGACAACAATTGGCCGCAATGACGGGTCTGAGAGTAGAAACCGTGATTAGACATATTAAAACGCTTGAGAAAGAAGGAATTGTGAAAATTATTAAAGGAAAAATTTATTATTAAAAAGAATTTGATTTAATAGAAAATTTTACGATTCCGGATTTTTACAACATTCTCTTTTTCCATCATTTTAAGTGCTCTGATCGTTGTTTCCACACGCAATCCGGTAAGGCTAGCCATCTGCTGTCTGGTCAAAGGTATTTGAAAAGAAAAAGTGCTTAAATCTTTTTCTGAACTTTTGAGATATTCCATCAGAACCCGAAGCTTTGTTGCAGGGTTTTTTGCAGAAAAAATTTGCCCCATTATATACTTGAAGTACATAGAATCTGATAAACTATTGATGATTTTAAATTGATTTCCGGGGAATTTTGAAAGAATTTGAAAGAACTTAGACTTGGGCAATCGAAGTATTTTACAAGCCGTGATTGCAATGGCATTCACAGGATAAGTTTTATCAAGAAACAGTAAAGACTCACCTATGCTTTGTCCTTTTTTCAAAATGGTCTGGATTGTTTCTTTACCATCCTCATTGTAGTTGTTCAACTTGACCTCTCCTTCTACAATCTGATAATAATAATTAGCATTGCTTTTTTCAGAAAATATAATTTCTGATGCACTATATTCTTTTAATTTTCCTCCAAATGATTTGATAATACTTTCCTCAATAACCATATCCACTATCCTATTCTAAATGCTTAAATAACACAATCCTTTACCCTGATTAATTGAGTGAACCGGACCTTAATAATGATTTGAATAGTTTTAGAATTGTTCTTGAATATAAGTTTATCATAGTTTCTCTTTAGTCTCATCAAAATTAAAGAGAACTTATCTAGAACTTTATGATTTGGGTCATATTGAAATATTAATAATACCCGTTATGCATTATGTATTAATTAATTTAACGCAATGATTTTAAACAATTTAGACTTTATTTAGGTTCCCCGAAGAAAGGAACATATTTTTTGTTTTTTAAGTTTACACTTTATTTTTTTGTATTAGCAAACCTTTGGAATCTTAAATTCTAATGCGTTTAAAAAATAAACAAAACACAGGTGAGGCATATATTGAAAAGAAAAAATATGTTCTCTTCATTCATAGTGAAGGGCTTTTAGGAAATGCGGAAGATTCAGGTCTCGAATAAAAAAGATGGCATTCATGTTCATATTAAAGATGTCACTCGGGTAAAGCAATAGATTCAGAAATCGCTTTTTCATTTTAAATTATCATAAGTATTATCAATAAGAAAGTCCAATGCATTTTTGATTTTTGATTTCCCTTTATCCGTTTTCAAATCTACACCGCAAAAAACACTCCCATTGATTTCCGAATATAAATTAAGATAATATATTCCTGAAATAAGAATAGCTGTAATTGCCCGATAATCTGCTGCTTTTTCTCCAAAAAATGGATCTGTTAAGCTTTTAAATAATAGTTCTCCGTTTTCTTCTTGTCCTTCTATTAGTTTTCTAAGAGCATCACGTTCTTCGGTAATACTCCAAAGCAGAATCTTTTGTAAATCTTTGTTATGGGCAACAAATTCGAATTGTTCGGAGAGCATTTGTTTGGTAAAGTTTTTTCCTCCATCTGACATATTAATCTCTTGATTTTCATCTTTCACATTACTCCAAAAATCTTGAGATTTGATATATTCATCCAGTAGCTGTTCCACTCCGCCAAAATAATTATAGATTAATTTTTTATCCAAACCGGCCGTAGCAGCAATTTCATTCACACCAAGATGTTTATAACCTTTTGTTTTTAAAATTGTTCCAACTGCATCCAGAAACTGCTGCTTACTTTTTTCTTTATTTCTTTCCCGGGTATTATTATTTTTCATCATAGATTTAAAATCTTTTCAAAAATAACAAATTTAATTGTCACCGTTTGGTGACTTTATGTATATTTGTATAATTTTAAATTTAGAATTTAATTTTAATAAAAACTCAGAACTGGCAACCATGAAAACTCACTTTATACTAATTCTAATCTTTAGTTTTAATCTGAGTTTTTCTCAAAACAAATTACCTGTTGTAAAATCAAATACAAAAGAGGTAAAAATCATAGAAAACAAAGAGCTGATAACCACCTGGAATCTAGCTCCAGAAGCAAAGCCAGACATCTACATTAGCGGAAAAAACACCAAATTCAGAAACATAAAGCTAGTTACAGATATTGATTCTATCGAGATCAATTTACTGCCTAAGCAAGAATTTGATTTTATTGTTTTACTTAATCAAAAAGATTCTTGCTATACGAGATTCAAAAGCCCAGGAACGAAAAACTTCGCCAACGAAAAACCATCAAAAAAAACAATTATCCCTTTTGTTGCAACTGTTGATAACAATATCCAAACTCAGGCAATCCTCAACAAAAAAGATAGTGTAAAACTTCTGTTTGATACCGGTGCTACGGGATTCTATCTAAAAAAAACAGCAATCCGACAATTCCTGAATCCAGAAGGAAAGAAGATTACAATGAATGACATTAGTGATAATCATTTCAAAATATCAGATTTGGAATGGGAGCATCAAAAAGTTTATCCATTGGAGACAACCGGCGATTGCTGTGGTGGAATGTATGGCTGGGATATTTTTGATGGAAAAGTAGTTGAAATAGATTATGACACAAATCTAATGACTGTATCTACAAAAACACCAAAAATTTCTAAAGATTACGAAAAGTTTGAAATGGAAATGATGAAAGAACATTTTTGCATCAATGTTGAGCTAGAAAGTGATAACAAGAGATACAAAACCAGATTCTTGTTTGATACGGGTTATCAAAAATCTGTAATGCTGGACAATAAGCTGATGAACAACATCGGATTTCCTATTCAGAATTTACCTGTTATCAAAAAATCGGTGATGTATAATTCGCAAAATCAGGAGATTCCTGTCAATATTGTTTCAGTTGAAAAATTAATTTTCGGAAAATATACACTTGAAAATATCCCTGCTCAAGTCAATAGCTACAGTCAACCCGCTGGTTATGCAACTAATTTTTTAGGAGGAGAAATTCTTAAAAGATTCAATATAATTCTAGATTTTAAAAACAATACGGTTTACCTTAAACCAAATCACTTGTTCAAAGAATCTTACTTAGAAAATAACAAATCTTAAAATCTATAATCAACTTAAAAATATGAAGAGGAAACTATTATTAATTGTGTCCTTTATGCTTTTTTTGACTTGCAACGCACAACAAAAAATTAATTTTTCTGAGCAATTCAAAAAAGAAAACAAAGGAAAATATAAAATTGAGGTCAATGAAGTAAAAGAATTGATTCAGATTATGTTAGCAATTACCAAATCTGGTCTGGAAAATGATGATATGTTCCAACAGCAAGGTCAATACTACAAAGACATGTTGGCGCATTTCAAACCTTATGAAGAGGAAAAAATTATCAAAACTTTCGATTCACTAATGGTTTCATCTCCTTTCAACTATATCTTTTTGACAGGAAACGGAATTTCTTACAATTTCAAAGGTGATCAATTAATAAAAAGTAACATTTATGACTTCCCTGCAACAAGCATAAACGGGATCAAAATCACCGAAAATCCCATTACAACCTACAAACAGCAAATTGAAGATTTTGCAAAAAAATCTCAGTTCAGAAAGTTTTATAAAAGTCAGAAAAAGTATTACTCAGAAATCGTTTCTGATTATGAGCAAAATGCCAATCTGGGAAAACAATGGAAATGGCTGGAAAAAAACTTTGATACAAAAATTGATAGTTACACGATCTATTGTTCACCGCTGATTAATGGACTTAATTATACAGATGAATTCAAGAATAATAATTTCAGACTGATTTATATGAATCTTCCGCCTTTGGAAAAACATACTTATCCATCAGCCATTCAAAACGAAATCTTCAATACGAGAATCATGTTTACTGAGATTGACCACAACTATGTTGGCGGACCTTCAGAAAAAAATAAAGAAACTATTGACAAATTATTTGCTAACCGCCAATACTGGGTAAACGAAAATACTGAAGGAACTTTTGCTTATCAAAATCCTATCAACGTTTTTAATGAATATATGACGTACAGCGTTTTTGTACTCTATTGCAAAGATTATTATGATGAACCGACATTTAATATTGCGAAAAATGAAGTGATTGTTGTAATGAAAGACAGAGGATTTCCAAAAATGCAGGAATTTACTGATAATTTAATCAAAACCAGAGCAAATCATCCCAATGAGAAAATTGACAGCTGGTATCCAGAATTTTTAAAATTGTTTGAGAAATAATATTCGATGCAAATTATGTTGTTTAAAAACAGTAATCATTTAGGTTGCTGTTTTTTTTATACTTTCCGATTAAATTTATTATTTGCTATTTTTGATGTAAACAATCCTCGAATGAATAAAATTAAGCTGTTCGTACTTTGTAGCATTTTTTCTATTGGATTAAAATCTCAGGAAATTCAATCTTGGATTTCAAATCCTGTCGATTATGTTAACCCACTAATGGGAACGCAGTCTTCGTACGAGTTATCAAACGGAAATACTTATCCAATTATCGGGTTGCCTTGGGGAATGAATTATTGGACGCCACAAACCGGAAAAAATGGAAATGGCTGGCAATACACTTATAATTCTAATAAAATTCAAGGTTTTAAACAGACACATCAGCCATCTCCTTGGATGAATGATTATGGACAATTTTCCATTTTACCAATCGTTGGCAATCCAGAAATAGATCAAGAAAAACGAGCAAGCTGGTTTTCTCATAAGACAGAAATTGCTAGTCCTTATTATTACAAAGTTTATCTCGCAGATTACAATGTCTGGACAGAAATTGCACCGACAGAACGCTCAGCAATCATGCGGTTTACATTTCCGGAGACCAGTCAGGCACAGATACTTTTGGACGCATTTGAAAAAGGTTCTTATGTAAAAATAATTCCATCCGAAAGAAAAATCATTGGATATTCTACGAGATATGCCAGAGGAAAGATGGAGAATTTCAAAAACTATTTTGTGATTGAATTTGATAAAGATTTCACTTCTCAAAATGTCTGGAACGGAACTGAAATTCTAAAATCTAATGAAATCAAAGCAGAACACGTTGGCGCAATAGTAAAATTTCCCCAACTGAAAAAGGGAGAACAAGTTACTCTTCATATAGCTTCTTCTTTTATCAGCCCTGAACAAGCCGAAATTAATCTGAAAGAAGTGAAAGGAAAAACACTTGAACAAGTAAAATCAAACGGGAAAGACATTTGGAATCAAACACTCAATAAAATTCAAATCAAAGGCACAACAATAGATCAAGCAAGAACTTTTTACAGCTGTCTCTACAGAAGTGTTCTATTCCCGCAAAAACTTTATGAAAAAGATAAAAACGGAAACATCCGGCATTACAGTCCTTACAATGGAAAAGTGATGCCTGGATATTTGTATGGAGGAACAGGATTCTGGGATACATTCCGCGCACTCTATCCTCTTCTGAATCTTGTTTACCCATCCATAAATGTTGAGATGCAGAAAGGTTTAATCTCGGCTTATCAGGAAGGTGGTTTTTTACCGGAATGGAGCAGTCCCGGATTTGCGGATATCATGATTGGAAATAATTCGGCTTCAGTTGTTTCCGAAGCTTACATCAAAGGTTTAAGAGGTTATGATGCAGAAATTCTTTGGCAGGCATTGAAACACGGCGCCCATAACGAAGGACCAATAAGTGCTGTTGGCAGAAAAGGTGTTGAAGATTATAATAAAATCGGGTATGTCCCAACAGATATAGGAATTGATGAAAGCGCAGCAAGAACTTTGGAATATGCTTATGATGATTACGCTATTTACGAATTTGGAAAAGCATTAAATAAAGCAGATGACGAGCTCAAACCTTACAAAGAAAGAGCCATGAATTACAAACATCTTTTTGACCCAAAATATAATCTGATGCGAGGCAAAAAGAAAAACGGTGAATTTCAGGAAAATTTTGACCCTTTCGAATGGGGAAATGCTTTTACCGAAGGTAACAGCTGGCATTACACCTGGAGCGTGTTTCAGGACATCGATGGATTGAAAGAATTAATGGGAGGAAAACAGAAATTTGCTAAAATGTTGGATTCAGTTTTTATAATGCCTCCGACTTTTAATACCAATTATTATAAAGAAGTTATCCACGAGATGCGCGAAATGCAAATCGTTGGAATGGGACAATATGCGCATGGGAACCAGCCAATTCAGCACATGCTTTATCTATATAACTACGCCGGACAGCCTTGGAAAACTCAATATTGGGTAAGACAAACGATGGACAAATTATACAAACCAACACCTGACGGCTATTGTGGAGATGAAGACAATGGCCAAACTTCAGCGTGGTATGTTTTCTCGGCTTTAGGTTTTTATCCCGTAACTCCCGCAAGTACGCAGTATGTTTTGGGAGCACCTCTTTTCAAGGCGGTTAAAATTAATCTAGGCAACAATAAAAACATAGAAATAGAGGCGCCACATAATTCTGAAAATAATCTCTATATAGAAAATTTGAAATTCAATGGAAAGAAATATTCTAAAAATTGGTTGGATCATTTTGAGCTATCAAAAGGTGCAAAATTAAAATTCGAAATGAGTGATAAACCCAATACTGAAAGAGGAATTGAGGATTCTGACGCTCCATTCTCTATGAGTAAATGTGATAAATAACATATCAAAATATTTTTCTAATGTTAAAATTAAATGATTTTTTTATTAATTTTAATTAATTATTAACGATTTCAGAATGAAAACACTCCTACTTGTAAGACATGCCAAAAGTGATTGGCCGGAAGATGTGGATGATTTTGACCGCCCATTGACCGAGCTTGGAAGAACCAATGCACCAAAAATGGCTCAATTTCTGAAATTTAACAATATTGATATTGAAACTTTCGTAACCAGTCCGGCTGTACGGGCCAAAGAGACTTGCAAATTATTCTCAGAAGTTTTTGAAAAAGAATTTTCTATTCAAGATAAGCTTTACAGACCTTCTGAAGAGAATTTTTTATCCGTCATTTTTGACACAGATGACAAAGTAAATAGCTTGGCTTTGTTTTCACACAACAATGGGATTTCAAACTTTGCCAATTCCCTTTCCGACGAGATTGTAAATCTTCCGACTTCCGGAGTTGTTGGCTACGAAATAGATTGTGATAACTGGAGTGATTTTGAAATGGCGAAAAAACGGTTTTTGTTTTTTTATTCACCAAAGAATTTTAATCAATAATTTCTAAATAAAAAAACTCCCAGATTTGGGAGTTTTTGTTTTATTATAATATTACTTTTATAATTCTAAAGCCTTTTGATAAGCATTCTCCAAGCCGTCAAGATTTTTTCCTCCAGCAGTTGCAAAGCCCGGATTTCCGCCGCCGCCGCCCTGGATTTCTTTTGCTAAATCTTTTACGATAGCTCCTGCTTGATAACTAGAAGCCAAATCATCAGAAACACCAACCGTAATCATTGGTTGTCCGTCTGCATCAGAAAGAATAATAGTTACAGAAGTAGGAATTTCTCTTTTTAATTGGAATACAATATCTTTTACAGAACCTGCATCAAGAGATGTTTTCTTCACCAAAAGCTGCTTGTCTCCTTTTTGTTCGTAGGCATTTTTCCAGTCTCCGATTTCGCCTTTTGCCTTTTCTTTTTTGAAGGCTTCAACCTCTGATTTTAAAGATGTGTTTTCTTCAATTAATTTTTCAATCGATTTTACAATATCTTTAGATTTCAGCAATTGAGAAAGTTCGTTAATCTGCTTTTCTAAACTTTTGAAATATTCAGCAGATTTATCTCCGGAAATTGCTTCAATCCTTCTGATTCCTGCTGCTGCAGAACTTTCGGAAACGATTTTGAAATGACCAATCTCGCTGGTATTTTTTACATGAGTTCCACCACAAAGTTCCATCGATGTTCCGAACTGGATCATTCTCACATTGTCGCCGTATTTCTCACCGAACAAAGCCATTGCACCTCTATCCAGAGCTTCCTGAATCGGAATGCTTCGGAATTCCTGTAACGCAATACTTTCCTTGATTTTGGCATTCACTTTATCTTCAACCAGCTTCAATTCCTCATCTGTCATTTTACTGAAATGAGAGAAATCGAAACGAAGATAATCGGGACCTACGAATGAACCTTTCTGCTCAACATGAGTTCCCAAAACGTTTCTCAAAGCCTCGTGCAACAAATGTGTTACAGAGTGGTTGGCTTGGGAATTTTTTCTGTCGGCTGCATTGACTTTGGCATAGAAAACGGCACCTGCATCTTTCGGAAGTCCATTGATTAAAGAAATAATCAATCCGTTTTCTTTTTTAGTTTCTAAAACTTCAAAACTTTCGGTAGCATTTTCAAGAACTCCTTTATCCCCTATTTGTCCACCACCTTCAGGATAGAAAGGCGATTCGCTCAACACCACCTGATAAAATTCTCCGTCTTTATTTTCTACCTTTCTGTATCTCGTAATATAAGTTTCGGATTCGATTTTGTCGTAACCTACAAAGTTTTCAGGTTTTTCTTCCAACGTAACCCAATCGTAAACTTTCTGGGCAGAATCGGCTTTGGAACGTTGTTTTTGTTCATTCAAAGCTTGTTCAAATCCGGCTTCATCGATGGTTAAGCCTTTTTCTTCCGCAATGATTCTTGTTAAATCATCAGGGAAACCATAAGTATCGTACAATTCGAAAACCTCTTCCGTCGGTAATACTTTTTTACCTTCAGAAATCGTTTGCTGAATTAATTTATCAACTCTGAT
>QFQW01000127.1 GCA_003248755.1 Chryseobacterium sp.
CTGCTACAAACTGAACGCTCGGTAAACCTTTCGATACCAAATCTTCATCATTAAAATAATTTTGCAAAAGCTCTTCCATCTCTTCCAGAATTCTGTGACTGCTCTTTTTCCTGGTCAGGAATTGCCTCTGATAAAACCTTTCAGAATAATTAAGCAAAGTTTCCAGATGCGAAATCATAATATCCTGACTAAATTTATCAATATTCGATTGATATTCACTTTGAATAGTAGAAACAATTCCATTGATGATATTTTTTTCTTTATCCGAAAGAAATAATGCTTCGTTCACAGAATAGCCGAAAAACTCATACTTTTTAATTGTTTTAGCCAATGAAGTTCCCCAAAGAAAATCGGGATGAATGAGCAAAACCCAGCCGGAAAGGTCGTCATCCGGTTCCGGTCCGGCTCCTCTCAAAACCTGGTTCGGGCCAACAAAATAGAGCATTCCTTCATCAAAATCATAAGTCTGCTGACCATAAAAAAGCTTGTTGGTAAAGCCTTTTTTTAGCGAAATATAATAGAAATCGAATGTTGCGCTGATTTCGCTGTTGTTATTTGGAACGTTCAAATCGGCATAATTCAAAACACTTATCAGCGGATGTTCCGGACTTGGCAAACCGAATGCACGATGCGCTTCCGTAATGGTTTTAAAACGAACGGGTTTCGAATTCATAACAATCAGTTTTTAAAAGGATATTTCAGCCAGATCATGATTAGAGGAATCATCAGGAAAGGGATTTCCATTAATACCATTTTAAAATTCCCGACTCTCATTGCCAAAGCCATAATTAAAACGATTGACATTGCATTGAGAACATTTCCGAGGAAAAAAGTTTTCGGAATGAGTAACAAAATTGCAATCAAAATAATGGAAACCCCGAGAACGGGAATATACGTTTCGCTGATTCCCAACTCGTTCATCATCTTGAGAGACTGCGGATTATTTTTATAGCTGAAACTTTCCCAGCCGTGTTTCACATTCAGAAAGACCGAAGTAATCAGTAATATCAAAGAAATTATACTTTTAATCATTGTATTTTTATTTTAGGATAAATTTAAAAAATAAATAATTGACTGCGAATCCAACAGGAATTCCTATCAATGCTGACCTCAAGGCTTGTTGTGCTTTCTTGGGAAAAGAATTTCTATGTCTGAAATATAAAATAATACCCAATGGAGGCAACATTTGGGATAATAAAGTCCAATGTGTTGCCAATTTTTCGTTATTGCTCATTTTCTAATTTTTAAATATTACTGGATTCTTCTGAATTTCATCGTTTTTCCGAGAAGGGAAACTCCCATATATCCTCTGAACTGAAGATTGTTGATGTCGGTAAGCTTTGCTTTCAGGCTATAAGAATTTCCGTCACTTGGATTATATAGTTTCGCTCCGGAATACTCACCATCATCAAATGTTAGATTGGTGATGTTAATAATATTTTGACGGGAACGGTTTCTTAATTTTGCGTCAGGATTTTTAAGATCTTTTTTCGGGGTTTTTCCGTCAGCTTCAAACATATTGGATGCCCAAAGAAGTTTGCCGAAATATTTTCCGTTTTGCTGGAAGATCTCAAATTTCAATTTCACATCGCCGTCAATGCTTTCCCAGTTTCCAATGATCTTATCTGCCGAGAGTTTTTGAGCAAATGATAAAGATGATATCAGAATCATCATCGATAAAAGAAGTAACTTTTTCATATCAATTAATTTTGGAGATTTTTCATTTTTTTGAATTCGCTATGTCCGAATTTCAGCAACATATTTGGAAAAAGCCTGGATGCAAGTTTGATGATACCCACCATCGGAGGTCTCAGTTCTTTTTTGTCTTTCAGTAATCCCTGGATCGCGACATTCACCATTTTATCAACATCCATCATCATTTTTGGGTTAGGTTTTACCGCCCAATCATTTTGCAGATTCGTATTGACACCGGGAGGAATCATCTCAAAAACTTTCACATTGGTATTTTCCAATTGCAACCGCAAAGCTTGCGTATAAGCATGAACACCTGCTTTTGTTGCGCTGTAGATCGGGGCAGAAGAATAGGACATGAAAGCAATTGCCGAAGATACATTGACTATCGCTGCAGATTTCTTTTTGAGCAAATGTGGAAGGAACTGGTGAACCATTTGGATAGTTCCGGAAAGATTGGTGGTAATCTCACGATCGATATTTTCGAGGTCGAGACTTCTGTCCTGCAAATCAATGAGACGCATCAAACCGGCATTGTTGATGATGATATTCAAATCCGGGAATAGTGTAGTAACCGTATCATATAAATCTTTGATATCTTTGGGATTACTTACATCACTTTGGAAGGTATGAATGTTTGGGAATTTCGCCTTCGTATTCTCCAATGCTTTGATATTTCGGCCGGTGACGATAATATTTGCGCCTTGTTCGGTCAATTGTTTTACGAGTTCCAACCCTATCCCACTGGTTCCGCCTGTGATGAGAACGGTGCTGTTTTTTAGTTGCATTTGTTTTTCTTTTTGTTATTGCAAAGTTCCGCAAGCGCAAGAAAAACGATGTATCCAAAAGTCGTGTTGTTGTAGTTGAAAGGACAGGTAAAATGAAAACTTGCAAATTTTTCCACTTTCCTATAACAGAAACCTCATTTCGTATAACTCACAAAATTAAGGTTTGATCAAGCTATAGTTTCGTAATGGTTTTCACTTCCGCAAAGCGATCACACAATTTTGATAAGCAATTCAGAATTTGAAAACAGATGTTCGTGGAAATATTATCAAACAAATAGCAGCAATTTTGCATGGATATTTTAGATTGTCGAAAGTGGATGTGAAAGATCATAATTCAATAAAAAACTCCTCATCAGCTGATGAGGAGTTTTTGTTTACTAATTTTTTTATTTTGGTAATTCCATAGGAACTTCCATCAATAATATTTCGGAATTTTCCTGAGCTTCCAACAAGAAACTTTCTGTATCCCAAATCCCGAAACCATCTCTATCATTAAGGATTTGGTCGCCAATTTTCGCTTTCCCTTTGATGACAAAAACATAGACTCCGTTTCCTTCTTTTTTTATTTTATATTCTTTTGAAAAATCTTTATCAAATCTTGCCAAATTGAACCAAGCATCCTGATGAATCCAAACACCTGCATCATCTAAATTTGGAGAAAGAATCTGCTGGAAATCATTTTTCACTGAGTTTTCCTCGATGCTGATTTGGTCATATCTTGGTGTAACATCGGTTTTGTTTGGGATAATCCAGATTTGTAGAAATTTCACTGGTTGTTCGGACGCATTTTCCTCACTATGCATAATTCCTGTTCCGGCCGACATTACTTGGATATCACCTTTTTTGATGATTCCGGAATTCCCCATATTATCACCGTGTCTCAATTCACCTTCTAACGGAATTGAAATAATTTCCATATCGCGGTGCGGATGTCTCCCGAATCCCATTCCGCCTTCTACATAATCATCATTTAAAACCCGAAGAACACCAAAATGGATTCTTTCCGGATTATGATAATTAGCAAAACTAAAAGAATGATGGCTTTTTAACCAACCGTGATTGGCGTAACCTCTGCTGTCGGATTTATGATATACTGTTTTCATTTTAATTGATTTTAAAATTTAGGCTTTTTTATTAACACAAATTTCCAGCTTTCAAAATCCTTATGCATTGATGTACGATAAGAATGAGAAACTCCGACGATTGTCGGAGTTTTATTTATTTGAATTAATGATTATACGAGCATATTCAGCACATCAGGGTTATCATTAAGATAAGATTCAAAATAACCAAGGTTTTGCATTCTCCGTTTCAAGCCATTAAAATCAGAAATACTGGAAAGTTCGATGCCAACGATTGCCAGCGCAGTTTCTCTTGAATTTTTCTTGGTATATTCAAAATGGGTGATGTCGTCATTTTCGCCTAAAACATTCAGAACAAAATCTTTCAGAGAACCGGGACGCTGCGGAAATTTTACCATAAAATAATGTTTCAAACCATTGTAAAGCAAAGCGCGTTCTTTGATTTCCTCCATTCTGGTAATATCATTGTTGCTTCCACTGACGATGCAAACTACGTTTTTACCTTTAATCTGATTTCGATATTGTTCCAGAGCGGAAATAGAAAGCGCTCCAGCCGGTTCCAAAACAATTGCATCTTTGTTATAGAGTTGAAGAATCGTATCACAAATCTTCCCTTCATCCACAGGAATGCAATCTGCAAGCGCATTTCTGCAAATCTCAAAAGTCAAATCCCCTACTCTTTTTACCGCTGCTCCATCTACAAAACCATCAACTTCCTGCAATTCTGTATTGAGATTATTATCGATGGAGGTTTTCATAGAAGGTGCTCCTTTTGGCTCCACTCCAATCAACTGCGTTTCTTTTGACAATTCTTTAAAAACAGTAGAAATTCCCGAAGCCAAACCACCACCGCCAATCGGAATGAAAACAAAATCTATATTTTCTTTTTGTTGTTCTAAAATTTCCAGTGCCAAAGTCGCCTGTCCTTCAATAATCTGAACATCATCAAAAGGATGAATAAAAGCTGCTCCCGACGTTTGCGCAAATTCCAAGGCTGCATTTTTTGAAGCATCGAAAGTATCGCCGACCAATTTGATTTCGGCAAAGTTTCCGCCGAACATTTCGACTTGCTCCAGCTTTTGTTTCGGAGTTGTCACGGGCATAAAAATCGTTCCTTTAATCTGAAGCTGTTTACAGGAAAAAGCCACTCCCTGAGCGTGATTTCCGGCACTTGCACAGACTATTCCATCCGAAGTTTTGCCTTCATTGTAAAGACTTTTGATTTTATTGTAAGCCCCGCGCAATTTATACGACCTCACAGGTTGCAGGTCTTCTCTTTTGAGAAAAATATTTGCTCCAAATTTATCTGACAAGCGGGCATTGTATTGCAATGGTGTGTAATTCACCACATTTTCTATACTTTTTCGGGCCTCTTTTACCGCTTCCAAGGTTGGAAATATCATCGTTTCATTCATTTTTAATTTTATTTTTTTAACCACTATGAGCACAAAGATTTTCATAAGGAGCACAAATTTTAAAATTATTCGTACACATTTTTGTGGTCTTTGTGAAAATCTTTGTGTTCCTTGTGGTTTAAATCATTTTGCTCATTCCGTTTTCCAGAACGAGTTTGTGACTGAGTTTTTTTGGTAATTGAGATTCAAAATGCCCAACGTAAATCAACGATTGTCCCTGGCCTGCCAAATCATCAATTACCTGATTAAAATATTGCGTCTGTTCGTTGTCCATTCCCTGACAAGGCTCATCCAGAATCAAAAGCTTTGGTTTTTTAATCAATGTTCTTGCGAGTAAAGCCAAACGTTGTTTCCCAAGCGGTAAAGTATTTAACTTCTTATTTTTATCATCTTTCAAATCGAAGAAATAGAGAATCTGTTCCAACTGTTGTTGTTGGTCAAAATTGAGTTTCTTATACAAGCTCATAGAATCAAAAAAACCGGAAGCAATGGTTTGTCCGACATTCGCATTCATATCGAAATACCAATGCAACTCAGGCGAAATCATTCCGATTTTTTCTTTGATGTCCCAGATACTTTCACCGCTTCCCCGCTTTTGCCCGAAAAGATAAATCTCATTGGCATAAGCCTGCGGATGGTCACCATTCAACAAACTGAGCAATGTTGATTTTCCCGAGCCATTGTGACCCTGCAACAGCCATTGCTCACCGGAATTGACTTCCCAATCGATATTTCTCAGTACTTGTTTTTCGCCATAAGAAATATTGATATTTTCCAGTTTGATGAGACTTTCCTGTTCGTTTTCCCGATTGTCTTGAAGGAAAAAAGGAAGCGATTTTGGAATTCTTTCTTCTCCTTTGGAAAAGTCTTTTGGAGAATTCTTATGAACTAATTTTCCGTTTTCTATTTCTACAAAATACTGAACACTTTCAGGATATTCGTCATCGTTATTTATCAAAATCAATGTGACATTTTCCTGAATTAAATTATCAAAAGCCTGATTCAAAAACTGTCTCGATTTAGTATCCAATCCTGTGTAAGGCTGGTCGATAATCATAACCTGAGGTTTTAGCCAAAGTGCTTTCAGTAATTGTAATTTCTTGTGTTCGCCGCTTGACAATTCTATCAATTGCTGATTTTTGAAATTTTCAAATCCAAACGGTTCTAAATAGGATTCCAAAATTTCAAAATCCAGATTTTCTTCTTTTCCAAAATGATTCAGCTCTGCAAAAACAGTGAGTGTATCATTTTTAGCAAATTGATTATATCGCTGTTGATAATAAAAATTGCGGTCACCTTCCAGATTAGTGAACTGAAACCAATTGGAAACGTACAGAACTTTCCTCTTCAAGTTTAAATTTTCATTAAAATTGACCTCAACTTTTCCTTCAAAATTTTTGATTTCTCCGGAAATGATTTTGGCTAAGGTTGTTTTCCCGCTTCCGCTTAATCCGCCTAACATCCAGCATTCTCCGGAAGATATTTCCCAGTTTAAATTTTCCAATATGGGTTTATTATATTGGAAGTTTAGGTTTGAAATGTGGATGATTGGGGTTGACATTATTTTATTTTTAAACGCAAAGGGCGCAAAGTTTTTATAATCTTATTGAAAATATTTTAAGGCCCGCAAAGGTGCTTCGCTCAACAAAGAACACAAACCAAATAACAGTTAGTTTGTCATTCCGTAGGAATCTAAACAATTTACGTTAAATTCATTGCTGAGATTCCTACGGAATGACAAAAATGCTGTTGGTTTTAACGCGCCCCGGCTTGAACGGAGCTCTTTTTCTGTCGTTGCGATTGACCAATAGTTCAACAGATTGCTTCACTTTGTTCGCAATGACAGAAAAAAGCGGGAGTGGAAGACGGATAAAGGCGCCCAAATAAATATTTTA
>QFQW01000128.1 GCA_003248755.1 Chryseobacterium sp.
AAATTTTAAAAACTTAAGTGTTGAGCTTCAAAATATAAATTCTATTCATATCTCGGAGAAATCAGAATCTCTTGTTTTTTACCGGTTTTAGTAGAAATTCTGGTCTCTTTCAAACAAGTTCCTTTCTCATCTTTTTCTATACAATTAATGGATAATTCATCAATGATTTTGTTGTCTTTTCCGGTAATTAAAATCTTTGAAAGTTTTTTATTAGAATAATGAAATTGACTCGTGTTGAAAGTCTCAAAGTTATCTGTAATTTTATCAATACTGCCATTTTCGTTGTAATGAAAGATGCTTTCGTTCTGTTTGTATTGCTTCTTGGTGTAACAGCTGATACGTTCATGCTGATTAGGTTTCCAGCGGGTTTTGCAGTAATAAGATTCTTTATCGGGGTAGCGTTCTACCGTAAACCACAATTTCTTTTCAGTTTCCTGCAAGAGATTTCCATTGGAATCAAACGTTTTCGAATATTTGATACGACCATTTTTTGTAAAGGTCATTTCTTTTTTATGAAGAAGCTTTTTCTGATTGTTTGAAGAGTCATAAACTTCTTCGGTCGCCGATTTTATATCTTCGGGAAGAAGTCTGGCTTTGGTGTACTTTTTTGTAGCACAGGATGTTAATGCTAAGAATACAAATGGAAAATATAAAATTTTCATAACCGTGATTTGAAAGATTGAAGCAAATTTCTTTCCAATAATTATTTTCCGATTACCTGATACAAGAACTAGATTTTGCCGAAGACAGGGATTTTTAGTACAAAAGTTCAATAGAATTACTACCATAGAATCTTGTATAAATGCTCAATCGAAGCACTTCATCCCCGATTTTAATAGCTGTTCGGCTTTTTATTCGTTATTTTTCAAGTCGTTAAAATATGCATTTCCCATTGTAAGGTCAGTAATAAATTTATTAATTACCAGCAATATTATTTTCAAACTAAATTGAGTCTCCTTTAACCATTGTTTTGTTAAATCATCATCAAATTTTTCAAAGAATATTTCAGCTTCTTCTAAAGTTTTAAAGTGTGAAATATTTTGGGCTTTACAATTAATGCAAAATAAGAATGTTCCTATAATTGGGATGGTATAATCGTCAGCCCATAACCACTGCTAAATTTATAAATAAAAGACATTGTTTATTCAAATGCTCGGTGTTATTCGTCTGCTGGAGCTGAAGCCCAATAGTGAAAAAAGTTGAGCATATATTCGTCACCCGTCATATTGCCAAACCGCCTGTTGTATGCCGTAATTTCTATCAAGCCGCAACTTGCTTATCTAAAACAAACTTCTTCCAAGTCTCCGTTGCAATAATTACAAGTGCCAACGTAACAAAAATTGTCGAAATGTTTGCCTTAGTTGCAAAATGCAAAATAGTAGGCAAAAGAACCGACTGTGTCTTTCTCATAATCAGTCCAAGCAAAAATGAAATAATTGTCAATGCTAGAATTACTGAAATGATTACGGCAGGAATTGGTGCATTCATATTTTGTCCCATTATCGCTTTAATGGGGTCTTGCAACCAAGAAAAATGCCAACAGAACCAAACGAGTCCGATTATAAAAGATTGAAGCCATTTATTTGTTTTGTTTGTCACACTTTGCAAATAGTGTCGCCATCCAAATTCTTCGCCAAAGCAATAAATAATTTGTGTCAATACAAAAAGTATATTGAAGCCAAAACTGCTTTTTGAGTTTGTAAAAATAAATGTTGTGATTGAAATTAAAACGATTAACCCAACCTTCAAAGGTTGTGCCCCAAAAATTGAATAGGTTGTTGTGGATGTAGCAAATAATTTGTAACAAATTAGCCCACTAATTAACGGTCCAAAACCACAAATAATATCCTTTATGTCAACCGAATAAAATAGCATTGGCGGAAGTTTGTTAAAAGCAAAAGTCAGTCCAAATGCAATTGCAAAAAATGTGATGATGTTTAAAGCAGTTTGTTTTGTCATACTTGAAGGGGCTATATTATGGCACACAACATTTCGGGGCTTTGCGATGGTGGGGCAATCGAAGCACAAATCTTCAATTTTGTACAAAAGTTGAACCCAAGAACAACCGTTGAACTTTCAGTTTCGCCCCGCTATTGCAAAGCCTTTGTTAGCGATTGTTTTTCTTTGTCGCTTCTACATAATTAACTTCATCAAAATGTAATCTCAATCCAACAACTTTGCCTTTTTCATCTCTTAAGAACCTTACATAAGTGTTACTAAACGACCACGATTGAAATTCATCTTTTGAAGTCCAAACCATTTCAACCATTGGGTAAAAAGAAAGGGTCATAAATAATTGTTCCCTTTTTTGAGTTATCTTCAGGTCAAAATTGTTTACTTCAATTCCCATTGTTCCTTTCATAAAGCCCTTCATATCAAAAGGTGTATTCTTTAAAGAATAGTTACCGGTATATTCTTTAAGCACCTTTTCGGGCAAACTGTTTTTTTTAACTTCATCTAACACAAGATTGAACTCTACTTGCTTTGCATTATCCTTGTCTATTAGCGGTCTTATAAGAAGTTGTTGTTCTTCGTGTGTAAATATATTCAGGATAGAATCTTTTTTATTTCTTTCTTCTCCTTCAAAAAACATTTGTGTTGTAAGTTCGTGATAATCTCTTCTTGAAACTTTAAAATGAATGTGCCTTGTTCTTCCGCCATAAGGGGCTGGATATATTGTTTTGAATTTATATTCCCCTTGTTCATTTGTAATTGCCTGTCCCCAACCTTGAAAGTTAGGGTCGTCTTTGTATTCGCTTTTATCATATTCGTGATGATATTTTCCGTAGTGGTTGGCTTGCCATATTTCCACTATTGCAGAATGTATTGGATTGCAGTTCTTGTCGGTTATCTTACCAAATACAGTTATGATTTGCCCAACTGCAACTTCTGAATGTCCATTAATTTGTGTCAAGTCAATATCGTGGTCTGCTTGTTTTCTGTATTTCATAACAGCATAAGGACCTAATTCTAAAATTGGTGTCTCTTTACATTCATCGTTAATCTTGTCTGCGAAAGGAATTGTAAAACTTGTAGAAACAGCACCTGCCCCAAGAGTTAAGCCCAACTGACTTAGAAATTTTCGTCTGTTATAATTTTTGTCGTCCATAATGCTTCAATTTAGAAACAGGGTGTTGATAAAATAACCACTAACGGTTTACGTATTGGCGATGGTGGGAAATTTGAAAAACGTCAGCCCAACATTTGCACAAATGCCCAATAGGATTACAAATGTTGAGTTTACAACTGTCAGCCCCACTATTGCCAAAACGATGTTGCAGGCTGGCGTTCTTCTTAGTTCTGCTCGAATTTTTCAATTTCGTCATTAAATTTCATTGCATCATTCACGTATTTTCCACCGGAACCATTTACTAAAACTCTGACCCATTTCTTGTCTAAATTTTGCAATGTTATGTTCTTGTATAACCAATAAGCAAAGTAAGTAAAAAGTCCGGTAAACAAAACTTGGAAAATAACATAACCCCAACTGACTTCAGCAGGAAACCAGCTGCCACTAAGAAAAAATGTAGTCCAAAAAGGTAATTGCAAAAACATAAAACGGGTGTGCCGAATAATTGATAATTGAAGTTTTACTAATTTTTGTTGTGTTTTTACAACACTTCCATCGTAATCTATGTTGTCAATCCAAACCAAATGTTTTATGTAGTCATACAATGCTTTTACATTAATTAAGAATATTGCAGCCATTGAAACGATAAAATAATTTGCCGCAGAAGAATAATGTACGATTGCATAAAATAGCATAGAACCCAAGACCAACAAATAAATAATTGCCGCAATAATACCAACAGCCTTGATGCGGATTAAAGAAAGTAAAGACGACTTTGTTTTTGTTGTGATTACTTCTTTTAAGAGTTGTTTGTTAATTGCCAATGACTGGTCAATTTTTTCGTACTGTTCTTTCCATAAAAGAACAAAGTTTGTTTCTTCCATAATTTTATAATGTTATTTGTGAAAACTTTTGTTTCAGTAAGTTTTTAATCCTATTGATTTTTGTAGAAACATTTGTCTCTGTAATTCCAATAATTTCGGCTATTTCTTTATGATTCTTTCCTTCCAGATAAAGCAGCATAATTGCCTTGTCCAATTCTTTTAAGGTATTCAAGAAGTCCCAAAGCAACGCCGTCTTTTCGTCAAAGCTTGCATTTTCGTGGGTGTCTGCTCTTTGTAAAATATTTTCTGATAAAGGGCTTGAAAGTTTTGTTCTGCTTTTTTCTTTTCTGTAAAATGAGATGGCGACATTCAAGGCAATCCTATAAATCCAGGTTGAATATTTATATTGTTTATCATAATTGTCAAACGATTTCCACAGTTGGAAAAGAATTTCCTGCACTAAATCTTTTCTATCGTCATCGTCCCGACAATAGAGGTTGGATATTTTATAGACAATCCCTTTATGTGCCTCAATTGTAGCAATAAATATGTTTGATTTGTCAGAGTTCATCAATTCTCAACTGGTAAATTAAATTCTTGTTTCTTAATTATTCGCACTAGTTGCTAAAATATCACAGTCAAATAAAAATAATTTTTGGAAAGGTTTTGTTCTGTCAATAACAATCAGGGAAATTCTACGTGCGGTCTGTCAAGCGGCGAGTGTCTGTACGCTTGCCTGCAACGTTTCGGGGCTTTGCGTTCGGGCGGGCAATCAAGCACAAAAGCCGATATTATTACTAAAGTTCAATTGAAAAACTACTGTTGAGTTTTGCACTTCAGCCCGCCTGACGCAAAACCCTTGTTGCCTGCTGGCGTTTCCCGCTTGTTTGTCAAAAAGTTTAAAGTCATTGAATTTTAATTGGTTTCTTAATGTCAATACTTGATTGCAAAGCGTTTTCAAAAATGTCAAGCAATTGCTTTCCGTCACTTGTTACAAAATAGTTTGACAAATTGGTTATTGTTTTTGCGATATTGTCTCCCCAAGGTGGTAGTTTTGTCAAGTCATCAATGTCCCAAATTACTTTGTCGGGTGTAAGTTTAGATAATTCTTGTTTGATAACTTTCAATTCGTCCAAAACCCACTTGCTTTCGGTTGTCTCGATTTCCGCATTGTAAAGTTTGTTCATTAAGTTTGGAAATTTACTGCCCCATTTATTGTCTTCAAGTCTATAAGCAATTGTCGAAAAGAAAGAGTGCATAAAACTTCCCGTTCCAATCATATAAAAAATAGGTACTGTTCTTAGTCCTACTGCCATTGTAAATTATTTGTGTTAGATGTTCATATTATTTCTCAGTCTTACGGTTGCTTTGTAGGCTTGCAGGCAACGAGCATGGCTTGGCGATGGTGGGGCATTTGGAAACCGTTAGCCGAGCCTTAGCACAAAAGTTCAATAGAATTACTATCGTTGAGTTTTGTACTGTCAGCCCCACTATTGCCAAACCCAATGTTGTGCATTCGGCATATTAGTAAGTTTCTCCAATTCCGTCAATTTTTTCCACCTTATTGTTAGCGATTTTTATTTCCAATCCGTGTTCCTCATCTAAATCATACGATAAGGGTATTACCATGACGTTATTCTCTAATATACGAATGCTTTCGAGAATTTCATTCATATAGTCGAAGTGCTTTTCACCATTATCAATGTTTAGAGGTGAGTGTAATTGTCCATTTTCTGTATTTTGGATTTTGTTGTTTTCAAAAAGAACTTCAAAAGGTTCTTCGTAATATTTAGCATATCTTTCTTTGTAGTATTCAAAAGATTTTTCTTTAATATCGTTTATAATACTGTCAATCTCTGTCAAAAATGTTTTCAGTGTTTTTTCGTATTCGTCTAACTGTTTCTGTGTAGGAAGTGTTTCAATTTTTTTCCACTCTTCATCATACTGCTTTCCTAAATAAACTTTTACAGATTTTGCGTTTTTGTAAATTTTAAAATGTGGAATTTCAAAAGTTTTTTCAGCTGAAAATCCTTGAAAGTCGCTTTTTACTTGTCCAAAAAAGTTATGAAGCTTCATTTTTTAATTTCTCTTGGGTTAGTTAGTCCTTTGGTTGATTTTTTATTTTCAAGTTGTCAAGTGCGTTTGGTCTATGCTGACGCACAACGTTTTGGGTATTGCCGAAGGCGGGGAATTTTAGCACAAAAGTTTAATCGAAGAACGAATGTTGAACTTTGCACAAATGCCCAATCGAAGCCATTCAGCCCCGCTTTTGGCAATACCTTGTTAGCAGAAGTTTTTTAAAAGTCTCTAATTTCATCGAACCAATTATTTGCTGTTTCAGGAGATATATTCAGTTTAGATGTTTCAACTAACTGAATAATTGCAATTCCAGTGTCTTCTCTTTCTTCCGTTTCTATATTTGGTAATTTATTTATGATTTCAATAAGTCCAACAATTGATGTTTTAACTTCGTTTTCGGTCTTGGCTTTGGCAATTTCTTTCAAAGCTGTTTTATATGCTTTAGTTGCAATTTTTGCATTTTTGGGCTCCCAATTTGTAAAAGGAATTCCGTATTCTGTTGTAAACCAAATAGAACTTCTCAATTTAGAAACCGAAGAGTAATCTAATTCTTTTTCCTTTGTTAATTGCTTCAATTCTGCATTTAATCTTTTTCCTGTTATCTCATCAATATTCCAACCGATAAAAGACTTAAGATTAGTCCAAGAATTTAGAGGTGGAAAATTTTCCAAGTTTGGGGCATATCTTATTCCTAAACGCTCTAAGTTCTTAAAGTCCTTTAAACAACTTACATTTGTAATATTTCCTGATAGGTTTAAATTTTTTAAATTAGGTAATTGCAATCACTTTACTTATCAGGAAATATC
>QFQW01000129.1 GCA_003248755.1 Chryseobacterium sp.
ACGTCTTGTAAGAATGAAACAATCGCCTAATTATAAAGATGGTGTTTTTCAAAATCTAAGTTTCACACCTTCTTTAGCAGAAGGTTTTACAATGAGAAAAGTGATGTGGGAATTCCTAACCGATAAAACTGAAAACAAAAAACCAAGTTTCCTTTTGCCAACTAAAAAACTTAACCTGAAAGAACAACCAATTTCAGATAATTTTTTGGTCTGGATGGGACATTCCTCATATTATTTTCAGCTGGATGGAAAGCGTTTTTTGGTTGACCCCGTTTTCAGTGGAAATGCTTCTCCAATTGCTGGAACTACGAAAGCTTTTACAGGAACCGATATTTACTCTTCAGAAGATTTCCCTGAAATTGATTTTTTGGTTATTTCTCACGACCATTATGACCATCTAGATTATAAAACCATTAAAAGTTTACAGTCTAAAATTAACAACATCATTTGTGGATTAGGTGTTGGCTCTCATTTTGAAAAATGGCATTTTGAAGAAGACCAAATCATTGAGCTGGATTGGTATGAAGATGCTGAAATAGCTAAAGGTTTTAAAATTACCTCTACTCCGGCACGTCATTTTTCCGGAAGATTGTTTAAACGTAACACGACTCTTTGGTCTTCGTATGTTTTGGAAACTCCTACTAAAAAAATCTTTGTGGGTGGCGATAGTGGATATGATTTTCATTTTAAAGAAATCGGAGAAAAATTTGGACCTTTTGATTGGGCTATTTTGGAAAACGGACAATACAACGAAAAATGGAGATATATTCACACTTTGCCAGATGAGTTTGTGAAAGTTGCAGAAGAACTGAATGCCAAAAATGTTTTGCCTGTACATTCCGGAAAATTTGCTTTGGCTCAGCATCCTTGGAACGAGCCTTTGCAGAAAATTTTTGAAAACTCTAAAGATAAAAATTTCAAAATATTCACACCTTTGATTGGTGAAAAATTGGATCTGAATGATGATTCTCAAAGTTTTTCTGAATGGTGGAAATCTTAAAAATAAGCTTAATTTTCAAAATTAAATAATCTTTAATATGCAAGAATTAAACGATCTAGAAAATATTCTATTAGATGGATTGACTAAAAAATATCCGCAATTCAAATCTCATCTTGCTTATCTAAAAGTTGTTGATAGAAAACTGTCGAATCTTGGTTTGGATGTTCAACTGGAATATGAAAATTATTCTGGTGAATTTGATGAAACCAACGCTTTATTCAGTAATGGAGAAAATATAGAAATACAAAATTTAAAAGAAGGTCTGAGTTACGTTATTGACATTACTGCTGGGAAAATCACTTCGGTAGAATTCTCTAAAATGGGATGGAAAATTGATAGACTATAGAATTATTGTAAAAAAAGAAAAAGTCTGACGTTTATGAAAACAAAAAAGGATGAGCAAAACACTCATCCTTTTTTATTATTTAATTTAAAGATTATTTTGTCGTAACAGCCGAATTTTTCAGCCAGTTACTATGGAATTTACAATCTTTGTATTTGTTATCAATTGAAATAAAAATTGAAGGAATTTTAGAATTAACCCATTTCTCTACAATCTCATTTTTCTTTTTATTAAGAGCCATATCTTTGATTCTCTCATAATCATTTGCTAGTTCTAATTGATGCGCGTCTATTATATCATTAACCTGAACAATAGAGATTATTTTTCTTTTTTGTTGATCTTCTTGTTGGAAAGGCTCAGTAATATCATTTTTCTTAAGACCTGCAATTTGATAAGATAATGTAGGATCTAGACCTAGTTTTTCTAATTTATCAGAACCATCTTGATTATTTGTCATAATCCCTGCGCTGTATTTATTGCTTTTATCATCAGAATACTTATAAGCAGCATCTTTGAAGGATATTTTTTTATCCATAATCAATGTTCTTATACTGTCCAGTTCTTTTTTTGTAGAAGCAATTTCTTCGGCATTAGGAGTGTTTTTTATAAGAATATGTCTTGCGTCGTACTTTTTCCCGTTTCTTTTGATTAGTTGGATCAAGTGATAACCATACTCAGATTCTACAGGGTCAGAAATTTCGTTTTCCTGAAGGTTAAGCGCTGCTGCTTCAAAAGGTTTAACCATCTGTCCCATATTGATATTCTTATAAAGTCCACCAACTGCAGCCGAACCTTCATCTTCTGAATAGATTCTAGCCAAATTTTCAAAACTGTCACCATTTTTGATGTCTTGCTTTATTTTGTTTAGCTTATCTACAATTTCTTTTCTATGTGAAGCAGAAAGTTTCGGATACATACTGATCTTTGATAAAGCAACTTCATCTTTTACGTTTGGCAATTGATATTTGAACTGATTATAAAAATCTGTCACCTCGTTAGGAGTTACATCAGCTTTCTCGGTAATTCTACCATATTTTGCTTGTCCGTAATAGTTATCCGCATCAATTTTTTCGATAGCGGTTTTCATTTCATAGCTTGTACGAAATTTATAAGCAGCTAACATTGCTTTCTCATCCGGAAACTGTCCAAGAATTTGGTTGTATTTGTTACCTGCCATTTCTTTGATTGCAGCAGTTCTATTTTCGATAAGGGTATCCTTTTTTGCTTCATAGATAAGCAATTTGTTATTCAGGATACTTTCCATAAAATCACATTTATCTCCTACATTAGCGCCTTGCTGCTTAGCATAATTGGCTTGATCCTCTATGTCAGATTCTAGAACAATCTCGTCACCAATTACAGCAGCAATCCCGTCTATTAACTGACCTTTTTGTAATTGTGCAGTCACTTTTCCACTAAAAAGGAAAGCAAAAACAGACAATAAAAAAAGACATTTTGTGTATTTTGACATTATTTTTAAATTATTAACCTGCAAAATTAGGATTATCAACCAATTTTGCTCTATTTTATATTATAATTATTTCTTAAAATTTTTATTCAGTTCAGTCATAAAGGCTGGTTGAACTTCCACTTTAGTTTTAGCACGTTGATCGGCGATAGTTTTTTGGAGTAATTTTTCCGTTACGGCATCTGTCATTTCCGGCTCGGCCTCAACTTGTGTCATTTGCTGTTCCGGTATCAATTCATCAATTGTAATTACCACATCTCTCTCTCCAATTTTGGTAACAAAAGTTCCTTTTTTGAATGGTACGTTATACTTTGTGAAAACCTCTGCACTCTGCTGGATTTTGCCTTGTTCAAAATGAACCAAAACCTGATTCTTAGAATTAACTTGGTTTTTATATTTTTCTTTCAAAGCATCCCACTTTTTAGGATCTTTAATCTCTTTCTCTAATTCTTTCACCAATTTTGGATCAGAAATAACAGCAGCTCTGGACTCTGCCCTTTTTTCCCAAACAAATTTTGATTTGTTTTGATTATAATATTCAGTATAAAGTTCAGGATGATTTTTGAGCTCATTTTTCAAATATTCTGAAAAGATATATTCTGAATAAAGATTTTTTTTGAGCTCGTCCAGTTGTGGTTTTATATCTGGAAGAGTATCAAAACTCTTCGCATAGGCTCCCATCACATATTGGTCTGCCTGATAATCCACCAATCCACTCCATTGAGAAGTCGGCAACTGCTCAAGATTCTTATACTGAGAATCTATTGCTTTTTTAAGATCATCATAGGTTACGCTATTTTTGCCATAAGTAAACAAAACAGCTTTTGGATTTTTTGGATTAAGATAGGCCTGATAAGACTTTTTGATTTCTGCAAAATCATTAGTTTCAGAATATTTGTTCTGAGTTTTCAACCAATCAATTAATTTTGAGTTAGCTTCCTCACCATAACTTGTCGCCAACATTTCTTTTTGGAAAAAGTTACGATTCTCATCTGTAATTGTATAAGGTTCTGTATTATAAATATTGAAAATAAAATACTTGTCACCAAATAAAATGGGTTGTGTATAATATTCTTTCTTTTGCCCTTTAAAAGCATCATAAACAACATCAGGCAAAATTGGCGAACCCATTACAGCCCCTCCAGAGTTTTTTTCATCATCAGTAGCACCAAACTCTTTTACAACCACCTGAAACTTTTTACCAGACTCTAATTCTTTATAAATCTTAGCCTTAGTTGTTTCAAAATTAGCATCATTAGGAACTGTTAAAACTCCAAAAATCATATATCCAAGACTTGGTCTTGTATTGATAACTTTTGCAAAAGCTACAACATTCGGTTTATCTATAAATGAAGAATAAGAATTAGCAGGAACATTTTTTATCTGCTGATAAAGTTCATAATCCAGCATTCCCGGTTTTACATAGAAAGGTTTAGATGCTTCTGGATCTGCATTCTTTTTCAAGAAATCTTCCATAGTCATTTTCCCAGCTTTCACCTGGTTATAAAGTGCTTTATAATCTGTTTTATCATCAGCTTTCTTCTCTTTTATAAAAAGTAAAACCTGAATCTCCGTATTACTGGATTTTACAAAGTCTTGAAGCAAAGGATCAATAATTGGCTTTGGAAAAAACTTCTGTTGTTTTAGTTCAGTAAGCCGTTGATTAACTGAATTAACAAAGAAATTAAGTGTATCTGCTTTTTTCTCTTTTGCAAGCTGTTGCAACAACATAAAATCTACTGTAGAATTTACAGATTTATCCGGACCAGATTTTTCAAGACCGTATTTATTCTCTTTCATATAATCTTTTACAGAGATGCTGTCGCTCCCAACAATAATATATTGTGAAAAGGCCATCTGAGATGCAAAAGCCAATAAAACAGGAAAAATATTCTTCTTCATTTTGTATATTTTAATTTATAACACTTTTGGAGTGATAAATTTTGATAAGGTTAAATTTATATTGCAGACTCAAAAGAAGTCAACTCTTTGAATTGATGAATTCTTTCACTCAATTCTTCTTTTGTAACTGCTTGAATTCTTTCTGTCCCGAATTTTTCAACTGTGAAAGAAGCCATTGCACTACCTACAATAATAGCTGTTTTCATACTTTCAAAACCGAAATCACCTTTCTTGGTCAAATAAGATGCAAATCCACCGGCAAATGTATCACCAGCTCCGGTCGGGTCAAAAACCTCTTCAAGCGGTAAAGCAGGTATCGCAAAAACTTTTCCCTCGTGGAAAAGAAGTGCACCGTGTTCTCCTTTTTTGATAATTACAAATTTAGGCCCTAATTCGTGGATTTTCTTCGCTGCTTTTACCAGAGAATACTCTCCGGAAAGTTGTCTTGCTTCTTCATCATTAATTGTAATAACATCTGTTTTGGCAATTACTTTCATTAAGTTATCCCAAGCGATATCCATCCAGAAATTCATTGTATCCAAAACAACCAGTTTCGGCTTTGTTTTCATTCTTTCTAAAACCGAAAGCTGAACTACAGGATCAAGATTTCCCAATAAAAGAACTTCAGCATCAGCAGAATGTTCTGGAACTTTTGGATCAAAATCAGCCAAAACGTTTAGTTCTGTAACCAAAGTATCTCTGGAATTAAGATCATTGTGATATTTCCCACTCCAGAAAAATGTTTTACCATCTTTTACCATTTCCACTCCATCTACATTGATGTTTTTGGATGTCATCATATCAAGATATTCCTGAGGGAAATCTCCTCCGATTACAGAGACCAGACTCACATCTGTATCCAAAGCCGAAGCTGCCAAACCAATAAAAGTGGCTGCTCCTCCAAGAATCTTATCTGTTTTCCCAAATGGTGTTTCGATGGCATCAAATGCTACAGTTCCTACTGCTAGTAATTTCATAATTTAAGTTTTTATGTCCGATGATGGACGCCTGAAATTTTTGTTTTATTTTTTATATTTTACCAGAAGACCGATGTCCGCGGTTCTTATTTTTTTAATTTTATTTTTTTGAATTGAAAATCTTCCTACTTCCAGCTTCAAACTATTTTTTCCACTCAAAAGAATCTATTAAATGTAAAAGATCTTTTTTGATATAATCTACTGCCGGAGCTAATGAGTCCGGACGTGGTCGAGAATTGAAATACAAATTCCCAGTTACAAAATGTCTAGTACTGTCTGTTACATAAAACTGAATATTAGAAGCAGTCTGTCCTTTCAGTTCATAAAAATTACCATAAACTTTTTTCTCCGGATAAGCGAAAGATTTGGTATCAATAGAACTAGCTTTAATTGTATGTTCATAAACCATTTTCTCCACCTCTTTCACGTGAAGTGGAAAATCATTTTTGATAGGAAAATAAGTAATAAAAACATTAGCCTTCATCTTTGGATAAGACAGATTGTACCAACAAGCTTGTTTTGAATCTTTGATGGTTGCATAATCTGAGTAATCAAAAGAATAATTGCAAGGTGCAGAAAAATTCAGATATTTTGGAATTGGATATTCTAAACGCAATTCTCCTTTCGGTTTTGGAACAGGCTCTTTGCCACAAGAGAATAATGATAAGCCAACAAAAACTCTGATTAGATTCTTAAACATTCGGCAAAAATAACAATTAGAATTGATACAGAGAATTTTGAAAACCTAATTTTTGTTAAGAATAATTGATTTACAGAGAAATGTGTAGTTGAAATCCTTATTCATTATAAATTTCTTGTTGATTTACTGAGTATTTTCAAATAATTGTTTACTGAAAAAGTCTTCGACTCCGCTCAGACTGACATTGTTTTAATATAGAAATTAGTATTAGAGATGTCACACCGATCGGAGTCGAAGTGTCTATATATAGATTTACAAATAATATTTGAAAGTTGAATTGAACGCAGCCCGACTTGAACGGAGCTCATTTTTTGTGGCTGGAAAAGCAAAGGCAAAAAAATAGCGGGAGTGAAAGGCGGAAATAGCTGCCCAAATTTTACTAATTAAT
>QFQW01000024.1 GCA_003248755.1 Chryseobacterium sp.
GTATTTTATTGTCTGTAGATTGAGCTTTTACTAAGTTTAGCGTGCCTAAAAATCCAAATAAAAATATTGATAATGCTAGCATTTTCTTGTTCATAATCAATTGATTTTAAGTTATTACTTATCTAATGTTACGACAAAGTTACATAATATTTACATTTAATTAATATTAAATTAACATTGAAAATCAAAATTTAATATTGGAAAAAGAAAAAGGATTTTGAAATCTCAAAATCCTTAATAACTATTCTATTTGTTTTGTCCCGGAGCGAAAGGCTTTGCAGACTTGGTTCCGTAGATTTTTTTAGCTTGTCCAGGAGGAATCTTACCACTATTACCTGCTGTCCTTACTTCACAAGATATAATATTAAAAGCGAAAACAACAACTGAAAGATAAATTTTAAATGACTTCATAACTGTTTTTCTTAGAGAATCACAAATCTGATACCAATTACATCTCTTTCTTCAAAAACTTAGCCGTCAAACTTTTCTTAGATTTTATAATCTCTTCCGGCGTTCCTTCTGCAATAATCTGTCCGCCGTGTTTTCCTCCTTCCGGTCCAACATCGATGATATGGTCAGCGAGTTTTATCACATCCATATTATGTTCGATGATGATGAAAGAGTTTCCTAATTCTACCAATTGTTCAATAGCTTCCATCAGGATTTTTACATCTTCAAAATGAAGTCCTGTTGTTGGCTCATCCAAAATATATAAAGTATTTCCGGTTTGTTTTTTGGAAAGTTCGGTTGCCAACTTTACACGTTGTGCTTCTCCACCACTCAAAGTTGTGGATTGCTGTCCAATCGTGATATAACCCAGGCCAACATCTTTCAGAGTTTTTACTTTGTTAAAGATTTTCGGAATCGGCTGGAAGAATTCTACCGCTTCATTGATCGTCATATCCAAAACATCGGAAATCGATTTTCCTTTGTAACGAACCTCCAGAGTTTCGCGGTTGAAACGTTTTCCGTGACAAGTTTCACAATGAACGTAAACATCTGGTAAGAAATTCATTTCAATCACTTTCAAACCGCCTCCTTGACAGGTTTCACATCTTCCACCTTTGACATTGAAAGAAAAACGTCCGGCTTTGTAACCACGGATTTTACTTTCCGGTAATTCAGCAAAAAGGTTTCTGATATCTGTGAACATTCCCGTGTAAGTCGCCGGATTGGAACGTGGCGTTCTTCCAATCGGACTTTGGTCAACATCTACAATTTTGTCGATGTTGTCAATACCGTCGATGCTTTTGTATGGTAAAGGTTCTTGGATTGCTCTGTAAAAATGACGATTCAGAATCGGGTACAAAGTTCCATTGATCAAAGATGATTTTCCACTTCCTGAAATTCCTGAAACCACCACCAATTTTCCAAGAGGAATTTCAAGTGTTACATTTTTCAAATTATTTCCGGTTGCGCCTTTCAGAACAATTGATTTTCCATTTCCCTTTCTACGTTCGGCAGGAATTTCGATTTTACGTTTTCCTGTGATATAATCGGCTGTAATTGTATTTGCTTTTTTGATGTCTTTTGGATTTCCCTGCCAAAGGATTTCGCCACCAAATTTCCCTGCTCTTGGACCGATATCCAAAACGTGGTCGGCTTCCATAATCATATCTTTGTCGTGCTCCACAACCAAAACCGAATTCCCGATATCACGTAATTCTTTCAGAGATTTAATCAATCTTTCGTTATCGCGCTGATGCAAACCGATTGAAGGCTCGTCCAAAATATAAAGAACATTCACGAGTTGAGAACCAATTTGAGTCGCCAAACGGATACGCTGAGATTCTCCTCCAGAGAGTGTTTTTGAACTTCTGCTCAAACTCAAATAATCCAAACCGACATCCAAAAGGAATTGCAACCTGGTTTCAATTTCTTTCAGGATCTCGTGAGCAATCAATTTATTTTTATCACTGAATTTATCTTTCACATCCGCTAACCAATCTTTGAAATCCAACAAAGACAATCCGTTAACTTCCGCAATATTTTTTCCATCGATTTTGAAACTCAAACTTTCCTGACGAAGACGCGCACCTTTACAAGTCGGGCAAATTTCTTCTGTCGTGAAATTTCTTTCCACCAAAACTGCATCGTAATTTTCTCTTTCGTCAACAATTTCTTCAAGGATCTTTACCAATCCTTCAAAATTGATCTTGATCTTTTTTGAGATTCCGGCGTGTTTCAATTCCTTTGTTATATCGCTGCTGTAACCGTAATAAATATATCCCAACGCTTCTTTCGGGATATCTTTGAACGGTGTTGAGAGACTTAACTCAAAAACTTCAAGAATCGATTTGATCTGTGATAGAATCCATTTATTGGATTTAATCTGTTCCAAAGGTAAAAGCGCACCTTGATTGATGGATAATTTATCGTTCTCGACAAAATAATCCGTATTCACTTTTTTGACCGTTCCAAGACCTTTACACGTTTCGCAACTTCCTTTTGGAGAATTGAAGGAAAATGTGTTCGGCTCCGGCAAAGCCAAAGAGTCTCCAGTGGAATCGTCCATCAAATTTTTACTGAAAAAATCGATTTCGTCGCTTCCCATTTCCTGAATCGCAATCACGCCTTCTCCCATATCGAGAGCTGTTTTCAGAGATTGTGACATTCTGGCTTCAGAAGCATTTTCTCCGATGATCCAACGGTCAATAACAACTTCGATATCGTGAGTTTTGTATCTGTCAAGCTTTAAATCATATTCGATGTCTTGTAAAACACCGTCGATTCTGGCCTGAGAATATCCTTTTTTGGAAAGATGAATGAACAATTCGTGGTAATGCCCTTTTCTGGAACGCACAACCGGAGCCAACAGATAAACTTTTTTCCCTTTGAAGTTATCTTTAATGGTTTCCAGAATTTGTTCCTCGGTATAACTTACCAAACGTTTTCCTGAACTCAATGAATAAGCATCCGAAACTCTTGCAAACAAAAGTCTCAGAAAATCATATAATTCCGTAATGGTTCCAACGGTTGAACGTGGATTTTTGTTCGTCGTTTTTTGTTCGATTGCAATAACCGGTGATAATCCTTCGATTTTATCAACATCCGGACGTTCCAGTCCGCCCAAAAACTGTCTTGCGTAAGCCGAAAAAGTTTCAATATAACGGCGTTGTCCTTCAGCAAAAATCGTATCAAAAGCCAAAGAAGATTTTCCGCTTCCGGAAAGTCCTGTGATAACAACCAATTCGTTTCTTGGGATTTTTACGGAAATATTCTTGAGATTGTGTTCTCTGGCACCGTAAACTTCGATAAAGTCCTGATTATCTTTCATTGAAAAGTCTCATTCTGGGAAAACGCAAAAATACGGAAATTAATTGACGATTACACTTTAGCCTAACTTAAGTTTAATAATATTTAACAATGATTTTGTGAGAATAAAACTATGGGTAAAGGTATATTTGCACTCTGAAATAAATTAAAAAAATGAAACGTATTTTATCAAGATTCACATTCACAATTTGTATTTTATCATCACTCTACTCTTTTGCGTGGGGATTGACAGGACACAGAATTGTAGCGGAAATAGCACAACATCATTTGAGTTCCAAAGCTCAAAGAAATATCAAAAAATTATTTGGAGAACAGAAAATGGCTTACTACGCCAACTGGCCGGATTTCATCAAATCCGATACAACAGGTGTTTGGAAAGAAACTTCGTCTTGGCATTATGTCAACATCAATCCACAGAAGAATTTTCAACAGTTCAAAGATTCTTTATCGATTCAGAAATCTCCGAATCTTTATACTCAAATCAGAATCCTATCTGACAAAATCAAAGACAAAAATGCATCTGATAAAGATAAAAAAGAAGCTTTAATTTTCCTGATTCATTTAGTTGGTGACCTTCATCAGCCGTTGCACGTTGGAAGAGCTGAGGATTTAGGAGGAAACAAAATCAATGTAACTTACTTTGGACAAAACACCAATTTGCATTCGCTTTGGGATTCAAAATTGGTTGATGACCAAAAATATACTTATACAGAATTTGCGAATCTTCTGGACATCAAATCCAAAGATGAAGTGAAACAAATCCAAAGTGGAACTTTGGAAGAATGGTTGTTTGACAGCCACAAAATTGCAAATTCAATCTATTATCAAACTCCGAAAGATTCTAAACTAAGTTACGCCTACAACTATCGTTTTGAACAAACACTTGAAAGACAATTGTTGTACGGTGGATTGCGATTAGCGAAAGTGTTGAATGATATTTTTGGATAGAATCAATCCAAATTTTTAATCATCCAAAGATTACAACCAGAATGTCCGGAATCACCCAAGGCTTTTTCCAAATATCGAAATCCTTGTTTTTCGTAAATGGAAACGGCTTTGCTGAATTCTGGCAAACTTTCCAAATAAACTTGTTGATAGCCTAATTCTTTTGCTTTTCCAATACATTTTTGCATTAATAACTTTCCCACTCCCTTTCCTCTGGCTTCTTTTGTAAGATAAAACTTGACCAGTTCTGTTGTATTTTCAGGAAGGTTTTCTGTTGGAAAAAGACCACAACAGCCTAAAATCAAACCATTTTCTTCAGCAACAAACAAAGCTGATTTCTCCGCTTTGAATAATGAATACAAATCATCCGTAGTTGGGTCAGAATAAACTGTTCCGCAAGTGCATTCTACTTTGAAATCGTGAAAACAACTTCTGATAATCTTGGCAAGTATCTCGTTATCTTCTTTTCTATTTTCTCTAATTATTACTGACATTCTGATATTTATTTTAAATCAACCAAGGATACTTATGGAAAATCCCATCGAAAAGCATGGCTAAAATACCGAAGAAAATCCATAATCTGAGGAGATTCAAGGATTTGAATTTATCATTTTTTTGATTTCGAAACAACATAAAAACAGTTCCGATAATAACAAATATAGTTGCTAAAAAATACCAGGCCATTATATTTTTGAATCCGATGCCGATACTCAGAATCACAGAAATCGCAAAGGTAATTATTAATAAAATTAATAAAATCGACCTTGTATTCTGAAACCCCAATCTGTTAGCGATTGTATCATAGCCGAACATTTTATCGGCATTTTTTGTTAATGTATCTTTTATAACGTCAATAATAAACAACATCAGAAAAAGAAAAATCGCCAGAAACAAAATCTTGAGCGAAAATGTCTGATAATAAATCAACATTCCGAAGAAAGGATAAAGTGTCAAAGCCACAAAAGTGAAATTGTTGAGAACAATAATTTTGCTGAGCTTGTGACTGTAAAACCACATCAAAAACTGATAAATCAAAAAGAAAACAAAAACCCTGTAAGACACAAAAATTGCCAATCCTAGTGATAATACATTTAGAATAACATAAGCTATAAGAAAGTATTTTTCTTTGAGGAAACTTTGTAATCTGGAACGAAAAGGCTGGGTCAATTGGTCTTTTTCCTTATCATAAAACCGATTGATAATACCGCCTGCCAAAATGCTGAGAACGGAGCAAATGATAATCGAGTGAATCTTATAATCAAATACAAAATTTCTCAAACTCTCTTCTCTGTTGAACAGGAAAAAAGTGGAAACATAAAGCGCAAAAGTCAGCAGAACAGCGACAAAAAAACGAGCACCCAAAAGAAAACCCATCAACTGAGAAATACGGTAAAGGGCATTTCGTGAAGTCGGTTTTGCTTCGTTTATCATTTTAATTACTGTACTTAAACACTTCGACTCCGCTCAGTGTGACAACGCTAATGCTAACCATAATTTAGAGCTGTCAGTCTGAGCGGAGTCGAAGACTTGGTTTTATTAAATTGATTAAAATCTGTAAATCACTTCTTTGTGGAATCCTTCCAACATTTCTTCTGCTTTTGCGTAATCTTTTGCAAAACCAAGAATATAACCTCCGCCTCCGCTTCCGCAAAGTTTAAGGTAGTATGCGTTAGAATCCAAACCTTTTTTCCATGCATTGAAAAGATTCTCCGGAATCATTGGACGGAAATGCTCGTAAGCCCAAACCGATAATTTTTTCAGATTACGGAAAAACGGGTTCATATCTTTTTTCAGGAAAGCATCGATGCAGGCATTATTGTAACGGATAAACTCTTCTTTCAAAGTTTTGCGGAAACCTTCATTTTTTAGTTTCTCAAAGAAAATCTGAATCATTGGTCCGGTTTCTCCGGTTATTCCGGAATCAATCAAGAAAATGGCACCTTTTCCAACTTCTTCCTTGGGAAGAGAAACTTTGCCAACATTCTCTTTATTCTCGATAAGAATCGGAAGATTCATATAGCAAATCAAAGGGTCCATTCCTGAACTTGTTCCGTGGAAATAGCTTTCCAACTGTCCGAAAACTTTTTTCAAATCTTTCAGTTCGTCTTTAGAAATGGTTTCAGGTTCCCTCTTTGTAAAAGAATATTTTTCGAAAATCGCCGCAACTAAAGCGCCAGAACTTCCAACACCATACCCTTGCGGGATGTTGGAATCGAAGAACAAACCTTTTTCGATATCATTTTTAAAAGCATCTACATTCAGCTTGAAATCTGAAGGCAATTCTAAATCAGCTAAATAATTGGAATATTTTTCTAAAGATTTGTTGGATTTTTTTTCAAAATCGTTGTCCAAATCAGAAAACTTAAGTGTTCCTTTATAAAAACTATACGGTACAACCAACCCTTGCGAGTTCTCTATCATTCCGTATTCTCCGAACAAAATTATTTTTGCGTAAAATAAAGGGTTATTCATATTGCGTTTCGATATTGCAAATTTACAAAAAATAAATTATTCTATTAATATCAAATAATAAACCGAAAATTTAAATTTTCATTAATTATCCAAATTTATTCTTTGTAAGGAAATAATTTCAGAAAACCTTCGTAAACACTCTTGTGCAAAATGGTCGCATGGTCATCGTCGGTCATTAACTTATATTCTAATTTTAAATTCTTTTTCCCGGAATTTTTAAGAATCTGATATAATCCGTCCGCTTCTTTTACCATCATCGGATGCTCTTGTTTCCCGACAGAAATATAAACGAATCGCTCGTCATCTTTCTGTTGGGAAATCAATTTTGCGGCATTATTATAAAGACTTTCGTTGTCCCACCAAAGACTCGGACTAACGATGAAATAATGTGTAAAAAGTTCCGGTTTTTTCAAAAGGATTTCCGTGGCGACCAATCCGCCCAGCGATTGTCCAATAACATATTTCGTTTTATCGGTCTTATAAGTTTTATCGATGTATGGTTGTAATTCTTGCTCAACAAACTGAATAAATTTATCCGAATGTCCCGTCGTAGGATAATCTTTCTGTAAATCCTTCAAATCTGTATGAAATGTAAAATCTCTTTTTCTATCAACATTTTCAATACCAACAATGATGAAATCTGGCATCTTAAATGACATATTGAAAAACTGCTGAAGTCCGACCAAATGAAGAAAATCCTCATTCATACTTCCATCCAGAATATAAATGACAGGATAACTTTTGGTTTTATCATAATTCTGAGGAAGATAAATATTCAGGATTCTTGTTTCCTTCAGAACATTGGAGGTCAACGTTACTTTTTGACCGATTTTCAAATCTTCGACAACCGGACTTTGAGCACTCAAAATTGTAAAAAGAAACAAAAATGCGAAGCTTAATACTTTCAAAATACAGTTATTTAGTATTGTTTTTAACTTTAAGAAAACGAATGAATATCAATCCTAAAGCAAAGAAAATACTCATTGAAAGTGCTGCAAATCGCATATTGTTGTAGTGTTCAATCAATGTTGCAAAGATGAATGTTCCAAGAATAATCGCCAATTTTTCTAATACATCATAGAAGCTGAAATACGTTGTATTGTCCATAGAATCTGTTGGAAGCAATTTGGAATAAGTTGACCTAGACATTGCCTGCAAACCTCCCATTACCAAGCCAATAACACCTGCAACACCATAGAATTGGTATTCAACATTCGGATTTTCTTTATTAAGGTAATAAGCTGCAAGACAAGCACCAATCCACATCGCTACAGTAATGCTGATGACATTTTTGTTTCCGATTTTCTTTGATAACCAAGAGAAAAATAATGCACCGACAATCGCTTCAATTTGTATTAATAACAATGTCATTATCAATTTGTCCTGAGCCATATTGATTTCGCTCTTTCCAAATAATGTCGCCATCAGGAAAATCGTCTGCATCCCAACACTGTAAAAGAAAAAGCTGGTAAGGAAATATTTAAGATTTCTGTCTCCGAAAAGATGATTTCCAACTTTGAATAATTCCTTGAAACTTTGTTTTACAATATCAATATAGAAACTGATGTTATCTTTGAAAACCTCAACAAATCCACCTTGTTCAGCGTGGCTTTTGAAGATATTTTTATAATTAAGTAAAACCAAATCTTTTGGCAATTGTTCTTTAACTTGGCCAAATTGTGGCAAATGTTTGAATGTATATTGTGAAAATCCAAACCACCAGGCTCCTGTCAACAAGAAGCTAACTCTGGTATAAATTGCTGCCTGCTTAGGTGTTTCTGCACAAACCTGAATCAAAACAAGACAAATCACCACCAAAATCACAGAACCGATATAACCGTAAACATAACCTTTTGCAGATAATGCATCTTGTTTGTCAGGCGTTGCAATGTCCGGTAAAAAGGAATTATAAAACACCAAACTTCCCCAGAAACCGACACTCGCCGTAACACTGAATAATAATCCCAGCCAAACAGTTCCCATTCCTGTGAACATTGCCAATCCCATACAAGACGTTGCTCCCAGATAACAGAAAAATTGAAGGAAGGATTTCTTATTTCCAATCGTATCTGCCAAAGAAGATAAAATCGGCGATAATAAAACCACGATAACGAAGGAAAGCGTTAATGAATAACCATAAACCGCATCCGGCTGGTATTCTTTTCCGAATATTTTAATCAGATTTCTTACAGGAACTTTTATCCATTGCCCCGTTTCCTTCACGTATTCATCTTTTTCATAAGCCGTTGTTAGAATCGAGTAATATATTGGAAAAATTGTTGAAGTAATCACCAATGAATAAACCGAATTAGCCCAGTCATACAACGCCCAAGCACGCATTATTTTCGGATTATTTTTTATTGAGTTTTCTGTGGTTGTTTTTTCTATTTCAGACATTGGAAATATATTATATTAGACAAAAATAAAAAAACCATCAAGAAGTTGATGAAAAAATCAATTATTCTTAATGGTTTGTTATTATCAAAGTAAGAATATTACTGTAGATTCTCGATGACAATCGCTGTTGCGCCACCGCCACCGTTGCAAATAGCAGCTGCACCATATTTTCCGTCATTCTGTTTCAGAACATTTATCAACGTTACGATAATTCTAGAACCGGAACTTCCCAGCGGATGTCCAAGAGACACTGCGCCACCGTTCACATTCACTTTAGAATCGTCTAAACCTAAGATTTTGTTATTAGCCAAACCAACCACAGAAAACGCTTCATTAAACTCGAAGAAATCAATATCATCTTTTGTAAGATTAGCTTTTTGCAAAGCAATTGGTAAAGCTTTTGAAGGTGCCGTTGTGAATCTTTCTGGCTCTATAGCTGCATCAGCGTAAGAAATGATTTTAGCTAATGGCTTCAAACCTAATTCTTCCACTTTTTCTTTGGACATCAGAATCAAAGCAGACGCACCGTCATTCAGCGTTGATGCGTTAGCTGCAGTTACTGTTCCGTTTTCTTTTTGAAAAACAGTCGGCAAAGTTGGAATTTTATCAAATTTAACAGCCTTATATTCTTCATCTTCTGAGAAAACAATTGGTTCTCCTTTTCTTTGAGGAATCGAAACCGGCACAACCTCATCTTTGAATTTCCCTGCTTCCCAGGCTGCAGCCGACCTTTTGTAAGACTGGATTGCAAAAGCATCCTGCTCTTCTCGTGTGATATTATTTTCTTTTGCACACAATTCCGCACAAACGCCCATATGAACTTTGTTGTAAACATCGGTTAAACCGTCTTTCAGTAGTCCATCCAGCATTTTAATGTCACCTAATTTCACGCCGTTTCTACCTTCTAAATAATGAGGTACACTTGACATATTTTCCATTCCACCGGCAACGATAACATCTACATCGCCAGCTTTAATCGCCTGAGCCGCCATTGTTACAGCCTTCATTCCGGAAGCACAAACTTTATTGATGGTTGTAGAAGGTGTATGATTGGATAATCCTGCACCTAAAGCGACTTGTCTTGCCGGAGCTTGTCCTAAATTCGCCTGAAGAACATTACCCATATAAATTTCCTCAACCAAACTTGGGTCAAGATTGATTTTGTCTAAAGCTCCTTTTACCGCAGCAACACCCAATTGTGTCGCAGGAACGCCGGACAGGCTTCCCATAAAACTTCCCATTGGTGTTCTGACTGCTGATACAATGAATACTTCTTTCATAATATTTTTAATTTTTATTGTATATTATTTTTTTAAACACAAAGTACACAAAGATTTTTCACTAAGTTCACAAACTTCATTAATTTTTAAATTAATTGTGCTCCTTGTGCAAATCCTTGTTTCTTAGTGGTTGAATTTTATTATTTCTTGATGCGATTAAAATTAGAGTAACTCCTAAAAATTCTATGAACCATCCCCACGATAATTTCACGATTCCGGCAAATGCTGACTGCCAGGATTTGAATGGTAAAAAACTGAAATAATCCAAAGATTTTAACTTAACGGCAACGATTGTGAAAACAAAAAGCAATATCATTAAAAATGCTATTATTCTCACCAATTTAGTTTTGTTAATTAATATGAAAACAAGCGTCAATAAAGAAAATCCCCAAACTGCAATCGAAAGCGTATGGTCCACCTTCCAATAGTTCCAGTTTCCCACAATTGGAATATGAACCAATGGCAAAAAACTGCCTGCCACAACCAAAAACAAACCGATTAACTGTAAATTTTTCATTCTTAATTCTTGTTTGCCAATGTAAATAAAAAAAAACACACCTACAAAAGATGTGTTTCGATAATAAGAAAATAGTGTATAAGAATGTTCTATGAAAAATTTATAGTTTAAAAATCGATATTGGCAATCTCAATTCCGATTTGGATTCCGTTTTTGTTTGGTAAGTTGGCTTTGCTATTAAAAATCGGTGTGAAATCTTTTTTGATGAATAAATTAACACCTCCATAACCCAAACTGAATTTCCCACCGAATAAGAAAGCATTCACGCCGTCATCCAAAGTATAATCATACTTTTTGAACTTGTCGTTTTCATTATGATATTTCACTTTTACGATGCTTCTCGTATTGATTCCTGCATAAGCTCCCAATCCAACTTTCCACATTTTTTTTCGGACATCAAGATATTGTTTTCCGTCATATTCTGTATATTTTGGATTCAGATATAATTGAAATTCAATTGGTAAGGTCAAGTAAACATTTCTCAATTTTGAACGTTTTAAATTTCCTTCCTGAAAATTTTCAAGAAATAATTGTGAGTTATCCTGAACAAAAACCTGCGGACGTTTTGGCATATAAGTATCGGTTCTGTATGCCAAACCATATCTCAAAACCCAAGGACTCGTGAAGCTTCCCAACTGCTTATCTTTTCTGAACTGTACCTCAACACTGTGCGAGTTTCCGATTCTCATCTCAGAATCATTTTCAAACGGATTGAAACTGCCTTTGTCCTTTGTAAGATTTGCGAAAGCATAACCTATACTGACAGCGCTTGTATTGACATATTCTTTTGGTGACCTGTCTCTCTTTTTAATTTTAATTGATAAACCAGAGGTTCCAAAAACCATCACATTTTTATTTTTCAAAGTGTCTGGTTTTGTATTATAAACCGAATTGGTAACAGCAGTTTTTGTGATATCTTCCAATTGCTGACGCTCATTTTCAATTTTATCATTAATAATAGCTTCATATTTTTTAGAAACTGCCTCTTTCTGAGCAATCTGTTCTGATTTGGTTATTTTTCCGGAAGAAAATGCTTCATCGATTTTATCCGTTTCCACTTTCATATTCGCTTTCTCTGTCGATACGATTGAATTGACTTTCTCGGTATAAGATTTCATCTGATTATCAAGCGTAGTCTGTGCTGTAGCAAAGCTGGAAAGCATTGCCAGAAGTAAAATTTTAAATTTCATAGTTTAATTATTTAGTAATTGTAGAATCTTTATCGTAGAGTGTAATTCCGAAGAGTTTGATACGTTTTGGATTTGGGAAATCAGGCTCACTTTTGATTTTCGGCGTGTTGATTCCCATTGCGGATTTTGGTGTTTCTGTTTTGGCCTTGTCTATTTCAACTCCGAAAAGTAAATCAGATGAAGACACGTATTTTACTTTTTCTTTTGGTTTTTGAATATCAGTTTGAGCCAATTGTTCTTCCGGTTTAGAAACAATCTGAGGTTCTTCTTTTTTTATAATGTTATCTTTTTCAGGAATTTGATTTGAAATTGATTGTTCTTTATTAACTGATTGATTATCATTAACATACTCAAAAGCTAATTTCTCATTTTCCGTTTCAGAATTCTTATTAGGAATCGATTTTCGAATTTCATCTGTATTTTCAGAATGCTGGCGTACACTTGAAATTTGGTCAGTTCGAAATTCAAATTCTGGGCTTTCTTTCACTTTATTTCTAATATCAGTCATCCAAGAAATTGCACCGAAATTCACAATTAGAATAATCACCGCAACAAATCTCCACCAAATCACTTTCGGTTTCTTTTCTTTTGCAGGACTTTGGTCGAGTTTTTCTTCCAATCTGTCCCAAAGACTGTCGGAAACCTTCATTTCCTGTTGTTCGTATTTAGATTTCAGATTCTGCATTTTGTCTGGTGTTTTGTTGTTGATTAAAATAATCCTGAAGCCATTTCTTTGCTTTGCTAAGTTGACTTTTGCTTGTTCCTTCGGAGATATTCAGGATTTCCGCAATCTCCTGATGTTTCTTTTCCTCAAAAACCGAAAGATTGAAAACCAGTTTATACCCAATCGGCATTTCTTTGAAAATTACTTCTAAATCTATATCCTGAGAAAATTCTGAAACATCTTCCGTCTGTTCTGCAATCGCATCTGTAAATTCGGTTTCCACATACAGAATATGTTTGTTTTTTCTAATGAAACTAATGGCGTCATTCACCACAATTTTTCTAAGCCAGAAAGGAAATGATTCATAATTCTTACAATCTTCAATTTTCGTAAACGCTTTATAAAAAGCATTCATCAAAACATCTTCTGCATCATCCCGATTATTGATATAGGAATTTGCAACAGCCAACATTTTTCCTGAAAACATTTCGAACAAACTCTTTTGAGCCAGCCGGTCATTTTTCTTTGCTTTGGAAAAGATATGTTGTAAATCTCGTTTCATTTTCTCTTTCTGACTATAAGACGGTAAAAATCGGAAATGGTTGCCTGAATACTCAAAATTAATTAAAATAAATTCTTAAACAATTGACTATCAATAAATAAATTTTAAATAACATCTCGCAGATTTAGCAAATTTCGCAGATTACACACAATAAAATCAACTCAATCTGTCAAATCTGCGAGAAACAAATTTTAATTTGGGCAATCCCCTCGCCTTTTCAAATCCCACAGCTCGGGTCGGGCTATACGATACAATCTTTTTTGTGGAAGACGTTTTCCCAATTTGATACAACATTTCGAAGCCACAAAAAAGGATTTCCACTACTATCCCTATTGCAGCTTCGCAAGAAATAAAGTTTAGCCAATCATAACACGCAACATCATAATATTGTAAAAAAGATTCTTTGCTGAGCAAAGCGCCTTTGTGAACCTAAAATATTTTCAATTAGATAAAAAAAATCTTCGTGACCTTTGTGTTAAAATTTTTGAATTAAACAGGAATCATCAGTATTCATTATTTTCTCCTTATTTTTGCAAAAATTAAAACAAACGTGGTAAACGCAGACCAAATAAAAGACATACAATCCAGAATAGAAGACCTCCATAAGTTTCTCGGCATCGAGAAAAAGAAAATCGAGATTGCTAACGATGACGAGAAAACAGCCGCTCCCGAATTCTGGGAAAAGCCAAAAGAAGCTGAAGTTTTCCTAAAACAACTTCGTTCCAAGAAAAAATGGGTAGAAAGTTATGAGGAAATCCATTCCCAGTTTGAGGATTTGCAGGTTCTTTTAGAATTTGCAAAAGAAGACCCGGATTCTGAAAAAGAACTCGACGAATCTTTCCCCGAATTAGTAGAAAAAGTAGAGAATCTGGAATTCAAAAATATGTTGTCTAATGAAGGTGATGAATTATCTGCCGTTCTTCAAATCACAGCCGGTGCCGGCGGAACAGAATCCTGTGACTGGGCCAGTATGCTGATGCGGATGTACACGATGTGGGCAGATAAGCAAGGTTACAAAATCCGTGAACTGAATTTCCAGGAAGGTGATGTTGCCGGAGTTAAGACTGTAACCCTGGAAATCGAAGGCGAGTTTGCTTTCGGTTATCTGAAAGGAGAAAATGGTGTTCACAGATTGGTAAGAATTTCGCCGTTTGACAGCAATGCCAAACGACATACGAGTTTCGTTTCTGTTTATGTATATCCTTTGGTGGATGACACAATTGAAATCAACATTAATCCTGCTGATATCAGTTTCGAAACGATGCGTTCTTCCGGAGCTGGTGGACAAAACGTAAATAAGGTTGAAACCGCCGTTCGACTTCGTCACGCACCAACTGGAATTATTATTGAAAACTCAGAATCACGTTCTCAACTTCAGAATAAAGAAAAAGCAATGCAACTTTTACGTTCCAGACTTTATGAAATCGAATTGGAAGAACGAATGAAAGCCAGAAACGAAATCGAAGCGGGAAAAATGAAAATCGAATGGGGTTCACAAATCCGAAATTACGTGATGCATCCTTATAAATTGGTAAAAGATGTCCGTTCCGGATATGAAACTTCTGATGTGGACGGCGTAATGAATGGTAACCTGACACCTTTCCTTAAAGCTTATCTGATGAATGAAGGACAAGCCGGAAGTGATGAGTTGGATGATTTGTAGAAAAATGTAATATTTTAAAATAAAAAAGCCTCAGAATTTTCTGAGGCTTTGATTTTATATTTCTGTATTGAGGTCCCAATTTTCAAGATAATCATTGACGTGTTTCAGAAACATTCCGCCAAGACTTCCGTCCACCACTCTATGGTCGTAAGAATGCGACATAAACATCTTCTGACGAATCGCAATCACATCTCCAAACTCAGTTTCGATAACTGCAGGCTTTTTTACAATTGCTCCAACCGCCAAAATCGCTACCTGAGGTTGTGGAATAATCGGCGTTCCCATAAGGTTTCCAAAAGTTCCGACATTAGAAATTGTATAGGTTGCACCCTGTGTATCAGCTGGTGTCAGTTTTTTATTTCTTGCTCTGTAAGCCAAATCATTGATTGCTTTTGCCAATCCTGACAAACTCAATTGGTCTGCATTTTTGATGACAGGAACAATTAGATTTCCATCTGGAAGAGCCGTTGCCATTCCGATATTGATATTCTTTTTCTTGATGATTTTATCGCCATCTACAGATACATTAATCATCGGGAAATCCTGAATTGCTTTCACAACCGCTCGGATAAAAATCGGCATAAAAGTCAGTTTTTCGCCATCTCTTTTCTGGTAAGAATTTTTATTGGCATTTCTCCACGTCACAACATTGGTCACATCCGTTTCTATGAAGGATGTTACGTGTGGCGAAGTGTGTTTGCTATTAACCATGGCATCCGCAATGATTTTTCGAACACGGTCCATTTGGATAATTTCGTCACCTTCGTTGAGTTGGAGGGTTTGAGGGTTTGAAGGTCTTGGAGCTGGGGTATTGGAAGATAAACTTTCTTCTTTTTTAGAATTCTCGAACTCTATCACACTCGAACTCTCTGACTTAGAACTTCTACTTTTTACAAAACTTAAAATATCTTCTTTTGTAATTCTGCTATCTAGCCCGCTTCCCTTTATCGATTTTAATTCTGATTCAGAAATATTTTCCTGCTGAACAATTGATTTCACCAAAGGTGAAAGATATAACTCCGAATTTTGATTATTGAATAGATTACCAGAATGATTAGACAATGGCTGTTCCAGAGTTTTTACAACTTCTGGCTCCGGCTGAACAATTTGGTCTTTTACTTCTTCGTAAGATTTTGGTTCAGGCGTTTCAGAATCCTGAGAATCACCTTCAATTTCCAAAATTGCAATGGCTTCTCCTATTTTAGCAACTTCATCTTTCTGTTTAAGGATTTTGACAATTTTTCCCGAAACTGGTGTCGGAACATCAGAATCTACCTTATCTGTTGCAATTTCAACTACAGATTCATCTTCATTAATAACATCTCCTTCATTAAACAACCAAGTGATAATTGTTGCTTCCATAACTCCTTCGCCCATGCTCGGGAGCAATAGTTTATATTCTGCCATTTTTTGGTTTTTTGAATTTTCCCAAAAGTACACTTTTTTTTATTAAATATATAATTCTGTTATTTAAAATTGATTAGGCTAATTTTTTTATAAATTTGATAATCAAAATTTTTAGAATTATACAATGAATATCTACTTAAGTGCAATTATCCATATCAAAGAAAACTCAATAATGGACGCCATTGAATTATTAAAAAAATTAGTCATAGAAACCCGCAAGGAAAAAGGCTGTATCCAATATGACCTATTCGAAGACAATAGAAACAAAGGCGTATTTTTCATCCACGAAAACTGGGAAACCAATGAAGACCTTCACAATCATCAAGTTTCTGAACACATGTTAAAGTTCCGTGAGAATATCGTTTCCCTATTGGAAAATCCAAATACTGTTTATGTTGGGAATAAACTTTTTTAATTTAAAAATAAACAATATTTAAGTTAAATTTTTATCAAAAACCTAATAAATGTAAATTTAATTATATTTATTACATAAAAAAAGAATTTTTTCAATATTTTTGCTAATCTCAATTTTAAATCTAATTATAAATTTCAATATGAAAATAAATCAACTCACTAGAAGTGCAGGGATTGGCGTTTTTTTTCTTTTTGCTAATCTTAATGCACAATCAAACAAAAAAATTATTTCGGATTTCATCAAAAGTGATGTTAGCTTCAGAAACAATTCAACTGCTGATTTTAAAATTCAAAACGAAGACAAATCAGCCAGTTTAAAATCTGAAATTGTAAACGTTCAGCAATATTATAATAATACTCCTATCTATAAATCCCTGGCAAAAGCTGTTATTAGAGACGGAAAAGTTCTTTCTTTCAATAATAATTTCAAACAAATAATGAGTGATAACAGTATTGTTGCTGATAAGATTGATAAATCAGAAGCATTTTCTACCGCTCTAAGATTTCTTGGAATAGTTGATTCTGGTTTTGAAGTTGTAGATGAAAAAAAGGAAATGGTAAATTTACCTGATGAAAAGGTGGCCAATCTTCGTTTTTATTTTGAAAGAAATAATAGTTTGATTCCAGCACAGTTATTTTTCATCAATCAGGCTAAGTCTAATCTGTCTTATGCAATACTTGTAAGCCTTTCTAATGGAGAGATTCTGGAAAACAATAATATGATCATTAATTGTACTTTTGATACTAATCATATTTCTGGAGAAGCATCCGAAACACCTAATACTCATTTATTAAGTCATTTTAATACTTCAACCTCAACCCACACCCTGAATAAGACTGCTACAGATGCAATATACAATGTATTTCCATTTCCAATAGAAGCACCAACTTTTGGTTCAAGAAGTCTTGTGACTAACCCTTGGGATCTCACAGCATCACCAGAAGGATGGCACTCTAATGGAACTACATCATATTCAAATACGCGTGGAAACAATGTATATGCATATATAGATAACAATGCATCAAATACAGCTGGCTTTTCACCAACCAGCACAACTACAGGAAGTTTCACGTTTGATTTTCCTTTTGCAGAAAGTACTACTTTAAGTGCATACGACAATAAAAGCTCTGCTGTGACTAACTTATTTTATGCAAACAATATGATGCATGATATTATGTATAAGTTTGGCTTCACAGAAACTAGTAAGAATTTTCAAACCAACAACTTTAATAAAGGAGGAATAGGAAATGATGCTGTAAGGGCAGAAGCTTATGATGGAAGCGGATACAATAACGCAAATTTCAACTCAGGATATGAGATTTCTCAAAGTAATGTACAGGCGCCTAGAATGCAAATGTATCTTTGGAATTACGGAATAGCTCTTAAAAAAAGATTATTTTATACCGATACAACTCTAGCAACAAGAGCTTCGGTTAATACTGGTGTATTATACTATTATCCAACTGGAGGTGTAACAAGTGATTATTATACCGGTAAATATCTAATGGAAACTGGTATAACGGGAGATGTTGCAGTCCCAACTGTTGAAAATTTGTGCACCGCTTTACCAGCTGGAGAGCTGACAGGAAAAATAGCAATTACGACAACTAGTGGTTGTGGATATGATGTAAAAGTAAGAAATGCTCAAACTTCAGGTGCAGTTGGAGTAATTGTACACAGATCTGTTAGTACTGTCATTGATCTAAGTGTAAGCAATTCAACATCTAGTGACATTCATATCCCAGCACTTGTAATTCCAAAAAGTGAGGGTGATTTTATTAAGTCTGAACTTACCGCCGGAAGATCAGTTAATGTTAACCTGAAAGATCCTGGATTCGGATATAAAAACTCCAGCTTTGACAACGGAGTGATGATTCATGAATATGGCCACGGTATATCCAACAGACTTACAGGACAAGGATACGGCTGTTTAAACAGCTTAGAGCAAATGGGAGAAGGCTGGTCTGATTTCTTTGCATTAATGTTAACTAACTCTCCTAATGCAACTGCAAATGTTGCGAGAGGAATAGGTACTTATTCCACAAACACTCCTACTACTTCCTTAGGAATTAGAAGTTACAAATATAGCCCAGATATGAGTATAAATCCTCATACATATGCTGATACTAATTCTACAGGGGGGCAACCGCATGCCGTAGGAGAAATATGGGCTACAATGCTTTGGGATCTTCATTGGAAGTTGGCTGAAAAATATGGCTATAATTCAGATGTTACTGCAGATCCAAATTCTGGTAGCGCAAAAGTTTTGCAATTAGTTATGGATGGTCTTAAGTTACAACCTTGTAATCCTGGATTTATTTCTGGTCGTGACGCCATCTTGCAAGCTGATCAACTAACAGGAGGTGCCGATAACTGCCTTATTTGGAATGTATTTGCAAGAAGAGGTCTGGGGGTCAATGCATCTGCTGGAAGTATAAATAGTATTACAGATCAAGTAAATGGATTTGATGTTCCTTCCGCTTGTTTACTTGCAACAGAAGACATTGCAAAAAACAAAAGCTTTGGCATCTATCCAAACCCTGCAAAAGGAGAATTCTTTATAAAAACCGCTCCAACTGTAGGAAATGAAACTATCAAAATAGAAGTTCTTGATATGAACGGAAAATTGGTTAAATCTCTTGAAAGAAAGAAAAACAGTTCAGACTCAATCTCTACAAAAGGGTTGGCTAAGGGAACATATCTTGTAGTAATTACTGAGAATGGAAAATCCAGTGGAGAAAAATTAATTGTAGAATAACAATTTCATTTCTATAATTAAATCTTATAAAGAAACAGCCTTCTTAAAATTAAGAAGGCTGTTTCTTTATAATCTTAACAAAACTTTATCGTTTTTCGATATTGGCATCAATATTGAAAAACTAACTTTGCTTAAAATTTAATCAAGAATAATAAATGAAAAATTATTTAAAGACTTTTCTGACTTTAACCTTTATAGGAAGTAATTTAAATGCTCATTCTCAAACTATTGATAGTAAATCAAAAACTATATTGGACGACATTACCAAGAATTACAAAAGTAAGAAAAACTCTTATTTCAAATTTTCTTACGGAACTGGTTCGTCCAAAGTAACTCAAAATCAAACAGGTATTTTTTATTCTGACAATAACAAATACAAATTAAAAATAATGGGTATTGAGCAGCTTTTTGATGGTAATAAAATCTACAGTATCAATGATGAAGATAAAGAAATTACCATTTCAAAACCTGATGGTAATCAAGCACAGTTCTCTCCTTTAAGTTATTTGGATTCTTATAAAAAAGAATACAATGTAAATTACTCTGGAAAGAAAACAATTAGCGGAATTCCTGTTGATATTATAAAAATGACACCCATAAAAAATAATGGTCTAAAAAGCGTGACTCTTTACATTAATTCCCCACAGAAAAAATTAATCAAACTAGAGCAACTTTCCACGAATAATGATATTGCGGTAATTACGATTAGCAATTACAAAGAAAATCAATCCTTAGCTCCTTCAGTTTTCAGTTTTGATAAATCAAAATATCAAAATTATCTAATAACTGAATTATAATATAAAAAAAAACAAAAATGCATTACTTCTCAGTAATGCATTTTCTATTTTTCAAATTTATATTGATCTGCTCCGGGATAAGGCCTCAAATAACCAAGATTCCAGTTAGATTTTAAAAGAGATTCTATAAAAAGATCATCTCTATATTTATGCGGATCATAAGGTGTTTTAAGACTTACATCAGCAATATTACCTTTTACGTTCCACCAAAAAGCACTCCATCCGCCACGTAATTCTTTAATAATTTCATAAACTGTTTTCCCTGTAGCACGATTCATTAGCTTTGCAAAAACCTGTCCCTCTGTTGTTGTCAATTCACGTAGTTGCTTCTCATAGCTAGCCGCCAATTCCGTTTGTCTTTGTCTCATGTATCGGCTTCTGTCTGAACCTTTCAAATTAGCACTTTCCTTTTGAATGTCACGATATTGTTCCAAGGCATCTAAAAATAACGGGTAAACACGGTTGAGTTTTTTATTAAGAAAAAAATAAAAATTCTTATCTAGTTGATTATTAAAATGAGGATTAGCTCTCAAAGTCAACTCATCCATTACTATAACTTGCTCCCCATTTATTTTATAAATTTTTGCCTTTTGAACTTCGTCGTAATAATACTCATTGCCAAATTCATCTTTCTGCAATTTGCTTTTAGGAATATCATCAAAAGATTTTATATCAAGAGTATCTTTCTGTGAAAAACAAAATACACCAATAAACAGAAAAAGAATTGGAATCAATTTATCAAAAATCATTACTTTTACCTTCATAAAAATTAACAAATATTAACATCAAAAATCATTCCTTTCTAATATGAAATTCGAAAAGAAATCAATTAAATTTTTAGAAGAATATTTAAATACTGCTTCACCAACAGGTTATGAACATAAAGGTCAAAAAATCTGGATGGATTACATTAAACCTTTTGTTGATGAAATAGAAGTTGACCATTACGGAACAGCTTATGGAATCATCAATCCAGAAGCAGATTTCAAAGTAGTTATAGAAGCTCACGCAGACGAAATCAGCTGGTACGTAAATTATATTACAGACGATGGATTAATCTATGTTATCAGAAACGGAGGATCTGATCAAACCATCGCTCCTTCAAAAGTGGTACATATCCATGGAGAAAAAGGAATTGTAAAAGGTGTTTTCGGTTGGCCTGCAATTCACACAAGAAGCGCAAACCAAAACGAACCGACCCCAAAAATAGATAACATCTTCATCGATTGTGGTGCAGCTTCAAAAAAAGAAGTTGAAGAATTGGGAATATTTGTTGGATGTATGATTACATACCCTGATGAATTTTTTGAACTGAATGACAGATATTTTGTTTGTCGTGCTTTGGACAACAGAATTGGAGGCTTTATGATTGCAGAAGTTGCAAGACTTTTAAAAGAAAACAAAAAGAAACTACCTTTCGGATTATATATCACCAATTCCGTACAAGAAGAAGTCGGACTTTATGGCGCAGATATGATTGCTGACACGATCAAACCTAACATTGCCATTGTGACAGATGTGACACACGACACTACAACACCGATGATTGAAAAGAAAAAAGAAGGTGACCAAAAATGTGGCGACGGACCAGTTGTTTTCTTCGCTCCAAGTGTCCATCATACAATCAGAGAATTGATTATCAATACAGCTAAAGAGAAAGAAATTCCTTTCCAAAGAGCCGCGGCAAGCAGAGCAACAGGCACAGATACAGATGCATTCGCACATTCCAATGGTGGAGTTCCAAGCGCATTGATTTCTTTACCTTTACGATACATGCACACAACTGTAGAAATGGTATCAAAAGAAGATGTTTCAAATGTTATCAAATTGATTTACGAAAGTCTTTTAAAGATAGAACCAACAATGAAACTTAAATATCATTAATAAATCAAATAAAAAGTAACTATAAAAATGAAAAACAAACTTATAGCACCATCGCTTTTGTCTGCAGATTTTGGGAATCTTCAGAGAGATATCGAGATGCTAAACAACTCTCAAGCAGATTGGTTACATGTAGATGTTATGGACGGACGTTTTGTCCCGAACATTTCCTTTGGATTCCCCGTAATGAAAACCGTTCAGCAACACGCCAAAAAATTCGTGGATGTACATCTTATGATTGTTGAGCCCGAAAAATACGTAGAAGAATTCATAGAATATGGCGCTGATTTAGTTTCAGTACACATTGAAGCTTGTACGCATCTTCACAGAACCATTCATCAGATTCAAGACAAAGGAGCGAAAGCAGGTGTAGTTCTTAATCCGGCAACTCCTGTTTTGATGTTAGAAGACATTATTGCGGATGTGGATTTGGTTTTATTGATGAGTGTTAATCCAGGATTTGGGGGACAAAAATTCATTCAAAATACTTATAAAAAAATCAGCGAAACAAAAGATTTGATTCTAAGCAACAATTCTACTGCCTTGATCCAAATTGATGGTGGTGTTAATCTGGACAATGCATCAAAACTTTTTGAAGCCGGAGCAGACGTTTTGGTTGCAGGAAACGCAGTGTTCTCTTCTCAAGACCCGGAAAGAACAATTGAGTTATTGAAATTTTAGGAGCTAAACCCCGCTATTCGCTATATCTTTTTTTGTCAAGACTTTTCCCATTGCAAAAAAAAAGATACCGCTACTATCGGGGCTAGTGACAAGATAATACAAAAAATAGGCTATCAGTTTTGATAGCCTATTTTTATATTTGGTTTCTCAGAAGAAATTAGAAAATCTCTCTCCCTGAAAAATGAAACTGAGCCTCGATAAGAGCATTCTCGTCAGAATCAGAACCATGAACCGCATTTTCCCCGATGCTTCTTGCAAAAAGCTTTCTGATAGTTCCTTCAGCAGCTTCAGCAGGGTTTGTAGAACCGATTGTAGTTCTGAAATCTTCAACTGCATTATCTTTTTCAAGAACTGCTGCTACGATTGGTCCGGAAGACATAAAATCAACCAATTCTCCATAGAAAGGTCTTTCAGAATGTACTTCGTAGAATTTTTTAGCATCAGCTACAGTCAACTGAGTTAATTTCAAAGCTTTGATTTTAAAACCAGCTTCGCTGATTTTTCCAAGAATCGCTCCAATGTGTCCATCTGCTACTGCATCTGGTTTAATCATGGTAAAAGTGATTTTTCCTGACATTTTTTTATATTATTTTTTTAAGAGTTGCAAATTTACAATATTTTTTACTTATGTTTGCAAACGGAAATTCTTTTTCAAAGAGTCGATTTTTTTGGCACAGTATTTGTTACTTTAATTTCGATTCTCATGTTTAATTTGAGTTTTCATGGTTATTAGTTTTTACCCCAACTTCGGTTGGGGTTTTTTGTTTTTAATCATGAAAGAAATGCAATAAAAAACCGTCAAAACAATAATTGTTTTGACGGTTTTAATTACTAAATGAGTGATTTATATCAATTTGATTAATATCATCCCAGTCTATCTTTTTTTAAAAAAGTGCCACAGCTTCAGGATTCGCAACAGGATATTTTTCTGTAAAACATCCGAAGCAATGATTTGGCGAACCTAAAATATCAACCAAATTCTCAACACTCAGAAATTCCAAACTGTCAACATCCAGATATTTTCTCAATTCTTCTTTGCTCATATTGGCAGAAATCAGGTCATCTTTTGTAGGCGTATCGATTCCTAAAAAGCAAGGTGCAATAATTGGCGGAGAAACACTTCTAAAATGAATTTCCTTAACACCGGCATTTTTCAAAATCTTAACCAATCGTTTCGAAGTTGTTCCTCTTACAATTGAATCATCAATAATAACAACTTTTTTATCTTTCATTTCAGAAACGATAGGATTAAGTTTAAGATTTACAAAGTGTTCTCTCATCTCCTGAGACGGAATAATAAACGAACGTCCAATGTATCTATTCTTAATCAAAACAGGTCTAAAAGGAATACCCGAAGCCTTGGAAAAACCAATTGCTGCAGGAACTCCGGAATCCGGAACTCCAATTACAATATCTGCTTCGACAGGTGCTTGTTCCCATATCTTCATTCCCGATTTTTCTCTTACCTCGTGAACATTGATGCCTTCCAAAGTAGAATCCGGTCTTGCAAAATAAATATATTCGAAAGCACAGATTTTGTTGACACAATCGTCTTTTACCAGGTAAGATTGTAATCCATCTTCGTTATCACTTGTATAAACAATCTCTCCAGGAAGAATATCCCGTACATATTGCGCTCCTACTCCATCCAAAGCACAACTCTCTGAAGCTACTACGAATGTATTTTCGTCAATTGCACCTAAAACCAGAGGTCTAATTCCATTGAAATCTCGGAATGCAAAAAACTTATTTCTTGTAATTCCAACTACTGAATATGCACCTTCTATCTTTTCCATTGTCGCTTTAATCGCGCCACGAAGTCCAAGATCCAGATTTTTTTGAATTAATCTCAGAATAACCTCTGTATCAGAAGTTGCGCGAAAAACCACACCTTCATCTTCCAATTCTTTTCTAAGCTGTTTTGCATTGGTAAGATTACCGTTGTGGGCTATAGAAAGTATGATTTGGTCGTATTCGTTTTTTGCAAAAAAGGGTTGAAAGTTATATTTCTTTTTGTCTCCTGCAGTAGTATATCTTGTATGTCCGATAACAGTGCTTCCCATATATTGCTGAGGCTCTTCAATTGTCTTGAAAACATCCAAAACCAACCCTTCATCTTTTACAGAAAGGATTTTACCATTATTTCCAACTGCAATTCCGCAAGCTTCCTGACCACGATGCTGTAATGCAAAAAGTCCGAATTGTGACAAAGAAAATGTATCTAGATTCTCTGTGGAATGCAACCCAAAAACACCACATTCCTCTTCCATTTTATCGAAAGGATAATGAGCTTCCTTTTCTTCTTTGGAAAGGTGTTTGGTTTCTTCGAATTCCTGATAGCGATTCTGGAAAGCATATTTTGGTAATGTGCTATAATCTTGAAATTCTAAATCCATTTTTTTTATGGTTTTGGGATTATTTGGCTAAAGCAGTTTGCAGTCTGTTGAAGATTTCCACATAAGCTTCCGTAATCTCGCCTAAGTCTCTTCGGAATCTGTCTTTGTCAAGCTTTTTCATTGTATCCTTATCCCAAAGTCTGCACGTATCCGGAGAAATCTCATCAGCCAAAACAATTTTACCGTCAGATGTTTTTCCCAACTCGATTTTGAAATCTACAAGAATAACGTTAGCCTTATCAAATAAGTCAATCAAAAGTTTGTTGATTTTATCCGTTAACGCATACATTTCGTCAAGTTCTTCATAAGTTGCTGCTCCAAGAAAAACTGCATGATGATCGTTAATCAAAGGATCTCCCAATTCGTCTTTTTTATAACAAAGATCAAAAATAGTAACCGGAGATTTAAGACCTTCTTCCACGCCTAATCTTTGAGCCATACTTCCTGCAACATAGTTACGGACAACCATTTCCAAAGGAATGATATCTACTTTTTTTACTAATTGTTCTCTGTCATCCAATTTCGCTATGAAGTGTGTTGGAATTCCTTTTTCGATAAGATATTCGAAAATAAGTGTGGAAATCGCATTGTTCAATTCGCCTTTTCTATCGAATTGGCCACGCTTCTGCGCATTGAAAGCTGTAGCATCGTCTTTGTAACGAACAACGACTTCGTTTGGGTTTTCGGTAGCAAAAACCTGTTTAGCCTTACCTTCGTAAAGCATTTCTTTCTTTTGACTCATAATGTTTCATTTTTTTAAAAGGAAGTCGCGAATCATTTCGATTTCCAATTAAACTTTTTACTGTTAGATTTATGCACAAATTTACGAAATTTTTACATTAAATACAGTTTTGTATATATTGAGTTCATAAAGCATTATTGGAACGGAGAATCTTAGCAGCCCGACTTGAACGGAGCTCTTTTTCTTTTTTGAATAAAAAAGAAAAAAGCGGGAGTGGAAGGCGGATTAAGCTGCCCAAATTATAAAAACAAAAAAGTCTCTTATAAAAAGAGACTCTTGAAATATATTTTGAAAAATTTTATTTTTTGATAAACTTGATTGATTTCCCGTCAATATTAAGAATGTAAGTGTTTGGAACTAGTGAATGAACGTCAATCGATTTTTCACTAATAAACGGATTGTCGATATTTTTTATCAATTTTCCGGAAAGGTCATAAATCTGTGCAGATTTCACCTTGCTGACATCTCCTGTAATATTGATTCTGTCTGCTACCGGATTGGGATAAATATTAAAATCTAGATTATGATTTAGAATATCATTAACTGCCAAAACACCTAACCCTTGGCAATAATCTGATGGATAAGAAGTCCACTCATTGGTATCAAAAGTTGCTGTTGGATTAAGTACACCTGATTTTCTGTAAAGCGATTTGTTACCGTTACTATTGTCCTGGCCTTTGATTCCTACAGCATCGACTGTCGCAGAGTTGTAAGAAATCTCTAAATACTGATTACCCGAAAATGTCATAGCCGGAGAATTGGTTGCAAATTGTGCATTGGAGTTATTGAAACAGTTGAAATTTGCGTTGGGATTAACAATAACAATGCTTTGATTATTCTCTAAAGTCCCATCCAATTCAAAAGGAGCTCCAAAATAATATGTTGAACTTTTCAACTGAATGTACAACTTGTACTTGCTCAAATTAACTTTATGACCTGTTCGGTTAGCAATTTCTATGGCCTTGTTATTTGAAGTTCCCTCAAGATATTTTACAATCTGAATATCTTTTGCGAAATTATCAGCAGCTAATGTTGTAATACTCATTGTATTACTTTGAGGGCTTTCTAAATATCCATTGTCATAAGCTTTAACTGTAAAATTATAAGTTGTGTTAGGAGTCAAATGATCTACCGAGAATGTATTGGTTTTAGAAGTTCCTATTAAAACGCCATCTTGATAAATTTTGTATCCAATAACATCAGATTCCGGACTAGTTTGCCAATTGAGATTTACAAAATAAGCTGAATTTCTCTCTAACGTAAGCTGAGAAGGCGCAGATGGAGCAACATTATCGGGAGCTTGATTCCAAATTAAGTCAACCCATTCCGGATGATCTATAAAAGGGTTTCTGTTTTTCTGAATATTATACACCGAATTATTACGGGCAATTTCTCTGGGAGAGACAGGATCTTGTGCGTTCCAACTCAACAACATTGCAACATACCAATCTTCAAAGGCTTTTTCCTCTGTTCCGTTAAGTGGATTTTGATCTTTGGTTGGATCTGTAGTGTTTGTACTAAAATTGAAAGTTCCTAATTTCCCTTCATATCTTACTGCAAAATACAGTAATGTTCTAGCAATATCACCCTTAAACTCGTCAATTGGTTCATATACACGACCTGTATATGTTGCGTTAGGCGTTCCATTGGAAGCCTGTTTTGACCCATTGGTAAAATTGTAATAAACTGTAGAACCAGCTTTTCCATACGGATAATTACTTCTCAACTGGTTTATTCTCGCATCTGTCGGAACTACATAGAACAAATCCGAATACATAGGATAGTATCCGTTGAATGTACTTTGTGGCATCATATGTTCGCGATTCCAACCCAAACCTTCTGCATTTGCACTTCCAATGATATTGTCCAGAGTGTAATGATAAGCAGTTGTCCCCGTAGGATTGTTAGAATAGATATCTAGTAAATAAGTAGTATTACCCGCATCATAATCATAAAACTTATCAATATCTGTCTGACCATACAAAGTTTTGAGATCGTCATAATGCCAGTTATAATTTTTAGCAGAAATAATATCATGAAGCTTACTTTTCAAAGCATAACCTGACAAATTTTCTGTGCCGGAATAATAACCTTCCGGAGCTTGTGCAGATATAAAAATTGGAATAACAGCTAATATAAAAAGATATTTTTTCAACATATTAATATTTTTAAAAACAGGGGGATAAAAATATCATTTTTTTATAAGAATATTTTTATTTTTTTGAATTTAACTATTAATAATTGTTTATAAACTAATTTAAAATAAAAAAATCTCTTTTATGAGAAGAGATTTTATGGATTAGATGAATAATCAAATTTATCCTTTATAATTCTTTTAATGGATCCCAAAATAGCACTTTGAAATCCTTAATTTTCCAATTTTCCTGTACAACAACATTTTCCTTTTCCAATCTTTCCCGGAAAGATGGAACAGATAATTTTCCAGAACTACTGATAACCCTATGAGCCGGAACATCTTTCGGACAACCTCCCATTGCATTGCCAACGTGACGGGAATGATTGGGATAACCAACTGCCTTTGCGATAGCTCCGTAAGTAGAAACTCTTCCTTTAGGGATTAATTTTGTTACCTCGTAAACCTGTTGTTTGAATAGTTCGTTCATTTTTTAGTTAAAATTAAATAAAGAAATATTATAATCCGCTCAATCTGCGAGAGAAGAAAATAATTTTAAAACTCAAGCAACTTTAGTTTCAGCTGAACCCCAAAGTTATCTCTGAAGTTACTTGTCGCATAATAACCCACCCTGTAAAACAATCCCAAATTGAATCTCGAGCTCAGGAAATTATTATACTCAAATCCAACTTCCTGATATAAATGGTCCAATGGTGAGAAGTTCTCTATCTGGTGGTATTCCTGATGTTTCATATCACCAACAACACCTCTGTAAATAAAATCGAAGCTGGAAGTACTCTTCCCAAAACTCTTGAAGTACCAAGGAATACGGTGCGTAATGTAATATCCTGCAAATTTATCATTAAAATACTTTCCTGCCGTCATTGTCGCAAACCCCAAATAACTGGTCAAAGAGAAATTAGACAAAATCCCCGTACTGCTATTGCCATCCAAACCACCCATCTCGAACATGTGCCAAATAGGTGCTTTTCCTAAATAATATCCACCAAATGCTCTGGTTTGTGTTGTTCCCCAGGCTGTTCTAAATTGATGTGTATATAATACATCAAAACGACTATAATTAAACTCACCGCCTAAACTTTTATAACCTTGCTCATAATTAAAGAAAACCTCGGGAAAGTTCTGCTCAAAGGTATATTTTCCGGCAGGTGTCATAATATTTCGGTTATTAGGTGAAAACTTGATTGTTGCTAATGAGCTGAAATTTTCAAATTTTCTTGATTCTCCTAAAAACTCATAAGGGTAACCCGATTCCTCGTTTTGCTTTTTTGCAGAGACATTTAATGTCAACGAATTGCTCAAATCCACTTCATAACCGAATTTGAATCCGTCAAACTTATAATATTTATCATTTTGAATGGACATCCCGTTGTTATTAATCTGCATCTTCGCATTCCAAAGATTCTGGCTGAATCTCCCCGAAGCAATCACATCATTAAAATATTCGAAACGGAAAAAGGAGTTTCTGTTCAAAGTTGTTTTCACATCTAAACCTGCTCCATATTTAAACCCCCGGTCTTTGAAACCATAGGCCAAATAAACATCGGGAGAGATATATCTATTGAATTTCTCATTAAGTTTGAAACTTGCACCCGGTCGGAAACCTTCATATTTGTTATATCTGGTTTGTAATGGACTGATATCAACCATTCCTACTGTAAATTTGGCTTTCATCAATGCCGTGATAACTCTTACCTTTCTGTCCAGCTTATATTTCTTTCCCAAACTATCGATTTTCACATAAGTCAGTTTCTCTCTTGCCGTTAAACTATCTGTCCTGTATTTACTTAGAAGAGAACCATCCGTATTTTCAACACTCATTGTATATCCGTTGAATTGAGATGCTTTGAAGTCGACAGGCGTTTTGAAATCAAAATAATCAGATTTCATATAAGCGTAATTGTTGAACTTTTTTATCTTTTCCAGCCTTTCTTTTTTCTCTTCTGCAGTTTCGTCCGGTTTTTTCTGAACAGTTTCAAACTGCGAAGTCCCCATTTTGATTTTCAAATTCTCGGTCTTCAAAAACCATTTATTATCAATAGGAATCCAAATAGAAGTGATATTTCCGTCGGTTTTGACCTTACTGTTGCTTTCTATTTTTTTGATGGCATAAGTTTCTTTATCGATGTACAAATAACCATTATATTTTCTTCTGTTGACAGGAACTTTGTAATCGACTTGACGGAAACGGATGACATAATTCATTCTGCCTTCAATATCAATAGAATCAGTAAGAAAATACCTGTAAAGGCTTCTGTTCTCGGGAAGGATTTCTCTTGGAACTTTGTTTCTGTTGGAACGCAAAGCGAGCAATTCATAGACAGGATTTTTCAATCCGGAAATTCTATTATCCAAAATATTGGTTTTCTCTCCATATTTTTTGGAATAAAGAAATTCCATTGCACGTTCCCAAAGGAACATCTTGCTGTCTTTGGCAATTTCCATCATTTGTTCACCTTCTATCGAATCTTTTCTGTCTTTTTCTTTTTTAGGGAGTCGACGATTGGCCACTCTGGAAAGCGAATCCTTTCTAGCATCCACAAATCTGGAATAATCCTGAATACTATCTTCATCTACGTCAAAAGACATTTTCTCATAAGACTTATAAGAATAAGAATCTAGGGAATTAGGCGAATTTTCTTTGAAACTTTTGAAAACTTTTTCAATAATTGCCAAAGCTCTCGGGTCACTTTGATTATTTAGAACCACGCCTTGTATTTCGTTAGCTTTGATGTTATCTCGGTCCAGTCCAATTTCCATTACTTTGTCCACCACTACTTCATCACCTATATAATTTTCGATTTCCACATCCACTTTTGGACATTTGGTTGTAAAAGTGAGAATTCCTTTTTCATTGGTTTGTCCCAATAATTTATCATTACAATAGACTTTTGCACCTTTGATTGGTTTATGATTGTCGGACCTGTAAACTGTGAGCGTACTTTGAGAAAAAAACAGAGATGTATAGAAAAGAAAAATGAATGGCAAGATTTTATTCATAGTTTGGTTTTATTAAGTAGTAAGCCAGTTTTCCGAAATGTTACTAAATTTCTTATTCTAATTTAAAAAAAATTTACACAAATTACCTTATATAATATCGAGCCAAAGTGATTTTTACTCACAAAAAAGCATCTCAACCTTAATCGAGATGCTTTATAATTAAATGTATTGATATGAAGTTATTTCAATTCGAAGTAATTTAGGTTCGCATTACCAGCTTCGAAATACAATCTTAATTTGTTTTCTCCGGAATTAAGATTGACATTACCTACAGAAACTGTTTTCCAAATATTCTTTCCAGTTGGGGGTAATTTAATCGTTGCCAAATCATCACCGTTTTCTGTTTTGACAACCAATTCGGAAGTTTGCGCAGAATCATTATTATATCTGAAAGTAGCTGTGTATTTTTTAGCCTGATTGCTTTTCACAGTGTATTGTAACCACTCTCCTTTTTCGGTTTTCCCGACATAGAATCCATTGTTGATTTTATCATTACAAGCATAGATATCAACGCCATCGTTTCTCATCTTATTTCCGGAGTTCCATTCGGTGTGACTTCCTGTGCTTACCCAAAGGTCTTGAAAATCATTATCAGAATAAGCACTTCCAAATCGTCCCAGGTCATATTCTGTCGCGAATATTCTTCCTGGCGCAAGGTGGTTTTTATAAGGTTTAGTCGTTTCATCTGTTACTTGACGGAACATTGCATCAATGACATCTTTCTTAACTTTCACATTTTCCATTTTGTAATTGTCAGCAATTTTCATCAAAGCTTTTTTAGCGAAATCTTTTGTTGGCTTTTGTCCTCCGTTTTTCCAATAATTCAGAAGTTTCTGATATTCCGGAGTGATTTTCACATTCGTTACACCAGCGATATTGTCAATCTTTTTCATTGGCCAATAAGCATAACCGATGTTATTTTTCAACAATAATTGATTGAGTTCAGTAAACCAAACGTTGGAATTTTCCCCAGTTTCGCCTAACCAAACAGGAACATTCAGTTTTTGTCTTGTATCTACGATATTCTGGATTGCATCCTGGGAATTGGTCGTCCAATATTTGTGAAAACTTAAGACCAGATTATCATCCCAAAGTTTCGGCAATCCGTTATAATTATTTCCCCAACCGTTACCTTCAAGAATGATGATGTGGTTTTTATCAACTTCACGAATCGCATCAGAAATCTCTTTCTGAAGTTTCCAAAGTGGTGCGTTGGACATCTCATCTGTCCCATTCGGATTTTTCCCTGTGAAACCATAGTTAGGCTCATTGATCATATCATAACCTGCAATCCACTCTTTGTCCTTATAGCGTTCTGCCAGTTTTTTCCAAAGTGCGATTGTCTTTTTCTGATTCTCCTCGCTTTCCCAAAGATTCGGTTTTGATTTGTCATTATCGGAAATATTGGCATCATTTCCCTGACCTCCGGGTGTTGCGTGCAAATCCAAGATCAAATATATTTTATTGTCTTCACACCATTTCAAAAGGTCATCAGTCATTTTGAAACCTTCTTCCAGCCAAGTATTTTGTCCTTTCACAGGTTCTTTCTCGATTGGCAAAGTATAAAGATTATAATGCATTGGGAGCCTTATGGAATTGAATCCCCATTTTGCTAAAGAATCGATGTCTTTTTTGGTAATTCCGTTTTTGAGATAAGCTTTGTAAAATTCGTTTTTACCATCTTCTCCTGCTACTTCTGCAATCTTTTCTTTGATTTTAAATTGAGGTCCGGCAAAATCATCGGTCTTCAACATATAACCTTCCTGAAGCATCCAACCGCCCAATCCAAGACCTTTCAGATAAACATTCTCCCCTGTGGAATTCACAATTTTTTGCCCCTGAGTCTTTAAAAAACCCTGAGCCGTCCCAAATTGAGACAATAATAATGCGCAAAATAGCGATGTTCTTATCATATTTTCATTTTTAACTAAGATAATACAATTTTGTTAACGAACAAGAAATTAATTTGAAGGCATTTTCTCAAACAAAAATCCCGAACTATTTTTCAATAATTCGGGTAGTATATCAATCAAATATTTTGAATTAATTAGAGAATTTCATATTCTGAATCCTGACGGCATTAAGAATTGCAAGTAGGGCTACACCAACATCAGCAAAGACCGCTTCCCACATATTTGCTAATCCCCCCGCTCCTAAAACAAGGACAATCACTTTGACTCCAAAAGCTAAAAATATGTTCTGATAAACAATCTTTTTAGTTTCTTTTCCGATTTTGATTGCGGTTGCAATTTTAGAAGGTTGGTCTGTCTGAATGACAACATCCGCAGTCTCGATCGCAGCATCGGAACCTAATCCTCCCATTGCCATTCCGACATCACTCAAAGCCAAAACCGGCGCATCGTTGATTCCGTCTCCGACAAAAGCGACAACTTCTTTCGGATTGCTTTTCAAATTTTCCAGTTTTTCAACTTTTCCTTCCGGAAGCAAGCCTCCAAAAGCAGAATCGATTCCTAGTTTTTTTGCAATATTTTGTGTCAGAGAATCTTTATCTCCGCTTAACATCATCGTTTTTATGCCATTATTTTTCAATTGATTAATTGCCAATTCTGAATCTTCTTTTACTTCATCGGAAATTGTGATGTAACCTTTATATTCGTTATCAATAGCTAATACAACTGTTGTCTCAACAATTTCTTCCAAGAATTCCGGATAATTGATATTGAAAGTTTTCAGAAGCTTTGTATTCCCGGTAAGAATTCTCTGCCCATTAATATCCGCCTTGATTCCTTTTCCGGAAAGCTCCTCTACAAATTCGGGAATCTGATCAGAAGGATGAAACTCTGAAATGGCTTTTGCAATCGGATGCGTAGAATGACTCTCTACAGAAGATAAAATGGAAAGAAAATCTTCTTTCGAAATGTTCTCCGGAACAATATCCTGAACTTTGAAAACACCTTTCGTCAATGTTCCTGTCTTATCCATTACAACCGTTGTTACATTCGCAATGATATCGAGGAAATTAGAACCTTTGAACAAAATTCCGTTTCGGGAAGCGGCACCAATCCCGCCAAAATATCCCAACGGAATCGAAATCACCAAAGCACAAGGGCAAGAAATAACCAAAAAAACCAAACCTCTATATAGCCAATCTCTGAAAACATAATTCTCAACAAAAAGATATGGAACTAGTGTCACCAAAAGTGCCAAAAAGAAAACAATCGGTGTGTAGATTTTCGCAAATCTTCTGATGAACAATTCGGTTTTGGCTTTTCTGGAACTTGCATCCTGAACCATTTGAAGAATCCTTACAATCGAGCTATTTTCAAATAATTTGGTTGTTTCAATTTCGATGACTTGGTCGAGGTTCAACATTCCGGCAAGAACTTCTTCTGATTTTTGGATTGATGAAGGTTTGCTTTCACCTGTTAAAGCTGATGTGTTGAGACTTGCTTTTTCCGACAACAAAACACCATCCAACGGAATCTTCTCTCCTACTTTCACCTGAATCTTTTCCCCGATTTTGACATCTTCCGGAGAAATGGTTTTCCAATTTCCATCCCGGAAAACCGTGGCTTCTTTTGGACGAACGTCTAATAATGATTTGATATTATTTCGAGCCCTATTAACAGCGGATTCCTGGAACATTTCGCCGATTGTATAAAATAGCATTACCGCAACACCTTCCGGAAATTCGCCAATTGCAAATGCTCCGATAGTAGCAATTCCCATCAAAGAAAACTCATTGAAGAAATCTAATTTCTTTGCCAGTTTCAACGCTTCTTTGAAAACTGTGAACGCCACTAATATATAAGACACGAAATACCAGCTAAATCTCAGCCAAACATTGCTGGTAAACCAATCGGCTTTAATCCAGAAATCTAAAATGAGTCCAGAAAAAAATATGATTAAACTGATGTATAATGCAATTTTTGAATTACCGTGAGAATGGTCGTGGTCACTGTGGTCGTGAGCTCCGTGGTTGTGTTCTTTCTTCGGTTTTGTACTGCAACACTCTTCCATATCGAAATAATTTTTAACAAAGATATTGCTAATGCAAATGCAATGCTATTGCAAAGTTTTATGGAATGATATCTTCGAGAGCCTCAGGCTGATACAAATTACTTAATTGTTGAAAGTCGATTCGAGGCAATTTTCGCAGATGCCTTTAGCGAAAAGTCTGATTTCATCAATCCTGAAATTGGTTTTCATACTTTCGGGGAACGAAATATCTTCTTTGCAGGTGGTCTGTTTGCAGATTTTGCAGTAGAAATGGAGATGCCAGTCTTTGTGCGTTTTCTCGTCGCAATCATCGTGGCAAAGCTTGTATTTTGTGGTTGCATTTTCCTGAATACTGTGAACGATTCCTTTTTCCTCGAAGGTTTTCAAGGTTCGGTAAATGGTGGTTCGGTCGGCATTCTGAAAATGGTTTTCGATTTCGGATAGTGAGGTGGCGAATGGTTGGGAATTCAGAAAATCGTAGACCAGAATTCTCATACTTGTTGGTTTGGTGTTTTTGTGGATGAGTTTGTTTTCGATTTCTTTATTCATAATGTATTATCTAATAATTTTAATGCAAAGTCCGCAAAGATTCTTGGACATTATTGAAAATATTTTTAAGGCTCGCGAAGACGTAAAACTTAATGACAAACTGGTTGTTGACTTTGACTTTTTAATCCTTTTAATTTTAATCTTTTGACAAATCTTACTATTAATGACAAAACTTGAATCGTTGACGAAATACCTAGCCCCGATGGGAACGGCATCCTTTTTTATTTTTTTATGGACTTCGATTCAATCGAAGTGACAAAACTTGTAAAAAAATAAAAAAGATATAGTGGACAGCGGGATTAAGCTCCTAATCTATTGTTTTATCTTTTCTTATCTCATCAAAGTTACGGGAAATAATTGCAATTTTTTGATGAATCGACTGAGAATAAATACCTTTGGAAAAAATTTAGAAATGGGTGTAGCGGATTTATTATTCAAAAGAAAAAAAGAACTGGCTGAAAAAAACCTGAGAGATGGTCAGGATTATTTGGTAGAAAACGGAAAAAGAGAAAGCGTAACGACTTTGCCAAGCGGTTTGCAATACGAAATCCTTGTAGAAACAGAAGGTCCAAAACCAACAGCTAAAAGCACAGTGAAATGTCATTATCACGGGACGACCATTACAAGCAAAGTTTTTGACAGTTCTGTAAAACGTGGAAAACCAGCTTCTTTCCCTCTTAACAGAGTTATCAAAGGTTGGACAGAAGGTTTGCAGTTGATGTCTGTAGGAAGTAAATTCAGGTTTACAATTCCTCCTCATTTGGCTTATGGACAGCAGGAAGTTAGCAAAGAAATTGGCCCAAACAGTACTTTGGTTTTTGATGTGGAGTTGCTGGAAATTAAATAATTAAATTTAATTCTCAGATTGTATTGCAGTTATAAAAATTATTTATATTTTTGCAACCTGTTAATCAACCTCTGACGAAGGACGTGAATGTTGCTTAGCTTGACAAAACAAATTTTTTATTATAAAAAATGGATTTATTAAAGTACGTACAAGATAAGTACATTACGAAAAAAGAATTCCCAGAATTCAAAGCCGGTGACACCATCACTGTGTACACAGAGATTAAAGAGGGTAACAAAACAAGAACTCAGTTCTTCAAAGGAACAGTTATCCAATTGAGAGGAACAGGTCTTACTAAAACTTTCACTATCAGAAAAATGTCTGGTGATGTAGGTGTAGAAAGAGTTTTCCCTATCAATATGCCTGCACTTCAAAAAATTGAAGTTAACAGACAAGGTAAAGTTAGAAGAGCTAGAATCTACTACTTCAGAGACCTTAGAGGTAAAAAAGCAAGAATCAAAGATAAGTCTTACGCTAAGAAATAATCTTGAGACTTTCTCGAAAAATACAAAACCAGCAAATCAATTTGCTGGTTTTTTGTTATAATACTTTATCCGGAATTTAAAAATCTCACCAAAATTATTTCCCCATCTTTAAAAGGAGTAATTTTGATGAGATTTTACAAAGAGTTATTTCAATTACGAAATAATTCCTAATTCTTTTCCTACTTTCTCAAACCCTGCAATCGCCTTATCAAGATGTTCTTTTGTATGAGCTGCAGACAATTGAACTCTGATTCTTGCTTTGCCTTTCGGAACAACTGGATAGAAAAATCCAATCACGTAAATATCTTCGTTTAAAAGTTTTTCAGCCATTTCCTGAGCCAGCTTTGCATCATAAAGCATTACGGGAACAATGGCTGCATTGCCGTCTGGGATGTCGAAACCTTTAGCTTTCATTTCTTTTCGGAAATATTCTGCATTTTCCATCACTTTATCTCTCAATGATGTATCATCAGAAATCATATCTAATACTTTTGAAGCAGCCCCAACAATTCCTGGCGCTAGTGAATTAGAAAATAAATATGGACGAGAACGTTGTCTCAACATATCGATGATTTCCTTTTTTCCCGAAGTGAATCCTCCCAAAGCACCACCCAAAGCTTTTCCTAAAGTTGAAGTTATAATATCCACTCTTCCGATAACATCATTAGCTTCGTGCGTTCCACGACCTGTTTTACCAATAAATCCAGTTGCGTGAGAATCATCCACCATTACCAAAGCATCATATTTATCCGCCAAATCACAAACGCCTTTTAGGTCTGCTACAATTCCATCCATTGAGAAAACACCGTCTGTAACGATAATTTTGAATCTGTGATTTTTTTCAGAAGCTGCAATCAATTGTGCTTCCAGATCTTCCATATTATTGTTTTTGTAACGGTATCTTGCAGATTTACACAATCGCACCCCGTCGATAATAGAAGCGTGATTCAACTCATCAGAAATGATTGCGTCTTCTTCTGAAAATAATGGTTCGAAAACACCGCCATTCGCATCAAAACAAGCAGCATACAGGATTGTATCTTCCATTCCAAGAAATTTGGAAATTTTTGCTTCAAGATTTTTATGAATATCCTGAGTTCCACAAATGAACCGAACCGACGACATCCCATAACCGTGAGAATCTATTGCATCTTGCGAAGCTTTCATCACTTCTGGATTATTGGATAATCCCAAATAATTGTTGGCACAAAAGTTCAGAAGCTTTTTCCCTCCTACTTCTATCTCTGCACTTTGTTGTGATGTTATGATTCTTTCTCTTTTGTAAAGTCCGTCGTTTTCTATGTTTGTTAATTCGTTTTGAATGTTCTCAAGGAATTTTTGTGATATCATTTTTATTGATTTTCGATTTTAACAAAAATAAAAAAAGCACTTTAATAAAGTGCTTTTTTGTGATGTTTTAACGTTTGGACTATTCTTTAATAATTTTAACTGACTGATCATTGAATTTAAAAATATAAGTTCCTTTAACCAATGCCGAAATATTGATTTCCGAATTAGGATCTGCAATACCTTTTTTAATTAATTTGCCATCAACAGAATATATCTCATAATCTGTTGATTTTGCCAAACCGGAAATTTTGACAAAGGATTTGGCCGGATTGGGATATATATTTAGTTTTTCTTTATTGATATCACTTACAGCTAAAGAATTATCTTTAATTACTGTAGAACCTCTAGTAATAATTTGATTTTCATAATTGAAACTTACACTTGTAACATCAAAACCAACATCTTGTATAAAATATTGATTATTGGAGGTATTATTTAATACAAAATAAGCTGTTTGCCCACCAGAACCTGATACTTTGATTGGCAAAGGCATTTCAAAAAAACTAACAGATGAACTACTTCTCGTCTGCCCCACTCGGAAAGTCAATTTTTTATTACTTGAATTCTGGGTCCATCTTATTTGGTACGTTGGATATCCTTCTCCATAGATCCAATCTTTGAAAAATTCTGTAAAATCTTTTCCGGTATAAGAATTTATAAAATCTCTAAAATCTGTTGTTTTCACATAATTATATGCAAAAGCAGGATTATTCTGATACGCTTTCAAAGTCTCATAAAACTGATCATCACCTAAAATCCATTTAATCATCCTCAGCACAAATCCACCTTTGGCATAAGTTAATCTTCCATCAAAAACTCTATTAATATTACTCAATCCAGAATCAGGAACGTACACACTTCCACCTGGATCACTTGTGATATCATTTATCTCACCTGCAAGATAACTTTGAAACTGAGAAGGACTCATTAATAGCTTTTCATAAGTCAAGTGTTCTCCAAAAGTTGCAAAACCTTCGTTTAACCAGATGTCATTCCAGGTTCCACAAGTGAGCTTGTCTCCAAACCATTGATGAGCTAACTCATGGCAAATCAGCCCTTTACCAAAATTAACCATCGATGTCATTGTCGCATGCTCCATTCCACCACCCCAATTGAACTGCATATGTCCATATTTTTCGTTTCTGTACGGGTACAGTCCAAAATTGTCCTCAAAATTCTGCATACAGCTAGTTGTCCAGTCCAAACTTGCCTGAGTATCTGCATTTGCATAAGCAGGATAAACATAATTCAGGAAAGGAAAAGAACTTTCTGTTGTTGTAATAGTGGAATTCATTTTTGTATAATTGGAAATCCCTAAGGCAAAAAGATAGGCAGGAATTGGATAATTAGTTTGCCAGTAGGTCAGTTTTTTTCCATTTCCCAAAATAGTTTCAGATATCAATTTCCCATTGGATCCCACAGTATATTGGGCTGGAGTGGTAACCTTGATATCCATTTTTTCTATTTTATCATTCATACTTTGCTTAGTAGGCCACCAACCTTTTGCACCATAAGGTTCAGACAATGTTGCCAAAACTGGATCTCCAGCAGGTGTAGTTCCTGCATCAAAACTGGCAAAAGCGCCTGTATTGACAGGAACTCCGCTGTAAGTTATCGATAAAGAATCCGTAGTTTGGGCAGTCAAATTTGAAGGAAAATTAATCTTGATTTCGTCTGTGCTTAATTGCTGAAAAGTTAAATTCTGTCCGTGATATTTAACTGTTGAAACCGTTAGATTATTCATTAAGTCAAAATAAATATTGCCAGAATTTGCCAACATTTTGAAGTGAGGAGTCATTGTCCCGGAAACAAATTGCTGAGTAGGGTCGAGATCCAAATCTAATCTTACATATTGTAAATCATAATTCAAAGTATTGGGATTTACATTCACATCCAAAACCGATCGTGAAGCTACTTTTTTTTCAGATTCAATTAATCCTTTTCTGTCTATATTGCCAAATTGTCCAAAAAACAAAGTGAACATTAAGCAAGTCATGAAGAAACTGTAGATATGTTTCATTTTATTCAAAAATTTTAATCCAAAGCTACAAAAAAAACTCATCCCGACGAGATGAGTTTATAATTTATAAAAGATTAATTATTATAGATCTAAAGTAGGATCCAACAACTGCTCCATTCTATCTTTGACTTGAGCAACGGAACCAGAAAATTTATTAATTAGCAGGGAGAAAGCCAATGTCTTATTATTTCTTGTTTTGATATAGCCAGCAAGACATTTAACGCCATTTAAAGTTCCTGTTTTAGCAAAAATCTGTCCGTTGGAATTGACCATAAACATATGCTTAAGTGTTCCCGATTGTCCTGCAATTGGCAAAGATTCAAAATATTCTTTGTAATAAGGCGACTTCATCATTTTAGCCAAAAACTTAGCTTGAGAAATAGGTGTTACAGTATGTGCTTTTGACAATCCGCTTCCGTCCATATAATTCAGTCCGTTCAAATCGAAACCGATGGATTGTAAATGGTCAGTTACAGCCAATCTTCCAGACTCTACAGTTTGGTCACCTAACTTTTGGAAACCATTAGATTTCAATAAGGCTTCTGCATAACCATTGTCACTTCTCTGGTTGGTATAATTTACAATTTCTGCCAAAGTCGGCGATTTGTAAGTTGTCAGAATCTCTCTAGGTTCAGGTTCCCTGTCAACAATTTTAGGTGTAACTTTTCCCGCAACAGTGATTTTATTTTTAGCTAAACTTTCTTTAAGCTTATTAGCTAAAAAAGCTGGTGGCTCAGCAACTTTGGTTGTCACCCAACTTCCTTCGAACTTATCTGCATAAACCATTTTCTTTGCATAAGGGGAAATATAAAAATATCTTTTTTGCTGATTAAACGGATTATTGGATTGATTAATAATCAGTTTCTCGTTTCGTGGCTCGATACCTTCCGTTGTTCCGACAGGTAAATAATAATTATCCTGCTCTAGCCAAACAATGTTCTGCGGAAGTTCCTGCTTTTTATTTTCTTTGAAAATTGCAGTCTGGACAATAATATCACCCGTAACTTTCCTAATTCCTTTGTCTTTGATCGCATTCAAATATTGGCTTACTATTTCTCCGTAACTCGCCGCTCCACCTCTATTTCCGCCTAGCGAAGGATCACCACTACCAACAATGTAGAGATTCCCCGTTAAAATGCCTTCCGTATCAATATTTCCCGAATATTCTAATTGAGTGTTCCATCTATATTGTGGACCCAAAAGTGAAAATGCCGTTTCGGTTGTTAATAATTTGGTTGTGGAAGCCGGAATCAATGGCGCAGTTTCATTATATGCCGTTATAATTTTCTCTGTTTTTGGGTCGTAAACTACAAATCCCCAGTTGGCATTCCTAAGAACCGGGTCGGTAAACATTTTATTGATATTAAACTCGATCTGCTCTTTCGGAGACAACAGCGCCTTTTCTGCCGTAATATCCTTTACAAGATTCTGCTGATCAGCAACTTGTGGATAAGTAGAAACTGCGACGCTCCCTTGTGAAAATGCAAATGAGGAAAAACCAATAGCGAAAATTGAAACGTAATTTCTGATTTTATTCATTCTCAAAACAATTACAATTTTTATTGAATTTTTATTAATTAAGGTTCAAGATCAATCAATCTTATTATCATAACTAAGTAAAGTTAGATAATATTGCAGACGATTATGCCACTGATTGTAATAAAAAACCAGAAATTTTGTTAAAAACAGTTAAAAATCAACAAAAATATCTTTTCTGACGGATTTGTAAGCCGTAATCTCATCAAACTCATCAAAAGATTTCAAAAGTAATTCTTTGTAAATCTTGTAGTTTTTGTTTTTTGGAAATTTGAGAAGAATCTGATATTGATAAAGATTGTTTAGCCTTGCAATAGGCGATTTTTCCGGACCGAGGATACATTCTTCCGGAATATATTTTCTAAGAATCGAACCTAGAAATTGGGAAGCCCGATTGATTTTGTCTTCTTTCCTGTGTTTGAGTTCAATCATTATCAATTTCACAAATGGCGGATAAAGAAACTTTTTTCTTTCATCTAAGAAGTAATTATAAATCTCTTTAACATTCTGATTTTTAATTAATTTAAAAAGAGAATGCGACGGATTATAAGTCTGAATCAGGATTTTTCCATTTCCGGAAACTCTTCCGGCTCTTCCAGCAACCTGTGTAATCAATTGATAAGCTCTTTCTTCCGCACGAAAATCCTGAACGTGAATCAAAGAATCTGCTTTGGGAATAGCTACTAATTCGATGTTATCAAAATCCAAACCTTTGGAAATCATCTGCGTACCAACCAAAATATCAGTTTCTCCGTTTTCCAGTTTTTCATAAAGTTTTTCGTACGCAAATTTCTTTCGCATCGCATCAACATCCATTCTGTCAACCTCTGCATCAGAAAAAATCTTTTGTGTTTCTTCTTCTATTTGTTCCACACCGACACCTTTTGTATTCAGATTGTCGCTATTACAACTTGGGCAATTAGTTGGTTTTCCTGCACGATGACCACAATAATGGCATTTCAGCTCATTCGAAGCTTTGTGATAAGTCATCACAACGTCACAATTACTGCAATAAGTCACGTGACCGCAAGTTTCACATTCAACGACATTGGCATAACCACGACGATTGTGAAGAATAATCGTTTGTTTTTTATGTTCTAATTGAAGATTGATTTCGTCAACCATTTTTTGACTGAAATTTCCGACGATTTTCTTTTGATTTTGTGCTTCTTTGATATCAATTAATTCAAATTTCGGCAAATCCACTTTCCCAAATCTTTCATTAATAGAAACATAACGTAACTTGTCTTTCATCGCCAAATCGTAGCTTTCCAAAGAGGGTGTTGCAGAACCAAGAATCACTCTTGACTTATAAAATTCCGCCAACATCATCGCCGAATCTTTCGCATTGAAAAAGAAATGCTGGTCTCTTTGCCTGTAAGCCGAATCGTGTTCTTCGTCAACAATAATCAATCCCAGATTTTCAAAAGGAAGGAACAATGAATTACGAGTTCCGATGAGAATCTGCAGTTCATTTTTCTTGATTTTTCGCCAAACTTCTACTCTTTCAAAATCCGTCAGTTTATTATGATAAAAACCGAGTTTTTTGCCGTATTTTTTCTCCAGACGGATTGTGATCTGTTTGGTCAAAGCAATTTCCGGCAAAAGCAACAACACATTTTGCCCGGAATTGATGCAGTCTTCAATCTTCTCAAGATAAATATGTGTTTTCCCCGATGAAGTCACACCGTGAAGCAGCACATTTTTGTCTTCATCAAAAGCCTGATTGATTTTCGAAATTGCCGATTTCTGATTTTCTGTCAGTTCTTCAATCTCTTCGATTTCGCCTTCGTAAGAATCGATTCTGTCTTTTTCCAGATAATATTCTGTGACCCAACCTTTTTCTATCAAAGATTTGAGTTGCTGATTGACGAAATTACCCTCATCAAAAACCAAAGATTTCCGAATTGGGTTTTCCGGATCATCAATTTGTTTTGAAAGAATATTTAAGAATAAGTCTTTTTGTTTTTTAGCCTTATCAAGTTTCAAAAGAATAATTGCCAAGTTCTCCGAAACCAAAGCTTCATCATTGATTTTCAGATAAGCAATTTCTTTCGCTTTATATTTTTCAGTGATTTTTTCATCCACAGAAATATATCGTTCATCAATCAGTGCATTGATGGTTTTGATGATTTCTTTTTTGGGAATGAAAGCTTCGATTTCCTGCAAATTCAGCATTTGACGAACTTCTAAAGCTTGAAGAAGATAAGTTTCATTGGCATCAAGATTTTGCCAGTCAATTGTTCTTTCTGACAACAATCTGACGTAAGTTTCACTTTCCAACTTGAGGGAAGAAGGAAAAGCCAAACGGTAAATTTCGCCCAGATTGCAGAGATAATAGGAGCTGAGCCAATTCCAGAATTCCAATTGTTGTTTCGGGACAATCGGTTGATTGTCTAATAGATTGATGATTTCTTTCGGAACAAAAGTTTCTTCGAAATCATCGAATAATTCTGCAACAATTCCTGTGTAGATTTTCTTCCCACGAAATGGAACCAGAATGCGCATTCCTACTTCAATCTTATCTAAAAAATCAACCGGAACTTTGTATGTGAAAGTTCCTTTGAGATTAAGTGGAAGGATGATTTGGGCGAAGTTCAAGTTGTAATATTTTTAACGCAAAGAGCGCAAAGATTTTTATTAATTATTGAGAATATTATAAAGTCGCAAAGACGGTTTGCTTAGCTAAAAACTCTATTTTGTCATTCCGTAGGATCTAAAAATGTTGAGATTCCTGCGGAATGACAAATACTGTCTCTAATTTCAAACTGATATTAATTTATTTATTAAGCTATAACACTCACTTATAATTTAATAATTAATCATTTATAATTAAACTGTATAGCTCTGAAAAGCTTCCTCCAGACTTGCAAATTTTCCTTTGAATTCTGAAATCGGAGAATCCTGGATGATATTGCCTTGATGAATCAGAATTACACGAGAGCAAAGAGCTTCAACTTCCTGCATAATATGTGTAGAAAGAATCACGGTTTTTTCTTTCCCGATTTTTTTTATGACATTTCGGATTTCGACAATTTGATTGGGGTCTAATCCATTGGTTGGTTCGTCCAGAATCAATAAATCCGGTTCGTGCAAAATGGCTTGCGCTAACCCAACTCTTTGTTTGTAACCTTTGGAAAGCTGACTGATTTTCTTTGATTTTTCTGGTGTAATTCCAACTAAATCTATGACTTGTTCTACCCTTTCTTTTTTGATGCTATGAAGATTGGCAACAAACTGCAGATATTCTTTCACAAACATCTCGTTATAGAGCGGATTGTTCTCTGGAAGAAAGCCTATTTTCTTTTTGGATTCGATTTCATTTTCGGAGATATTTTTTTCGTCTAAGAGAATTTCACCTTCATCGATTTTCAAGACGCCTGTTATGGATTTCATCAACGTAGATTTTCCGGCGCCGTTTGGGCCGAGTAATCCGATGATTTCGTTGTTGGCAATCGTTATATTGATATCATTGAGCGCAATCTGCTCTCCGAATTTTTTGGTAAGTCCTGAAATTTTTAAAGACATGCTTTTTCGATTAATAAATGTAAAAAAATAAAAAACCAATCAATTTCTTATTATTCACAAAATTAAGAAATTGATTGGTAAAATATAAACATTAAATCTATAAAGATTTATATTCAATAAAAATTTATACGTATTTAAGTCGCGTAGTCATCAATTATTTTTTGAGGCTTGCATTGGGTTTACTTTTCCATTAGAAGCTCCTCTTGCAGCATTTTTTTGCTTTTGTTTGAAAACCTGAAACTTGCTTGGTACATCAGTTGCAGTTGCTGCCCAAAGATTATTTGATGTATCAATATCTGCTGTTTCTCTCATGGGATCCAATTGTACTGATTTCAATTTTTTAGCAAAATAATAAGTTTTAGATGCTTTCTGCTCATTGTGTCTCCAGATTTGAACACTGATTTTATCATTCAGTTTAGAGCCATCTTCGAAAGTGAATTCCAAAATTATCGGCATTACAAGTCCTCCTTTATTCGAAAAATCAATTTGATAAGCAGTCACATTGCTATCTCTTGTTATGTCTTTGTTTGATACTTTCTCAAGATTTCCATTTGTCATAGAGTATTCTTTCGAAACATCAACTTTCTCTTGACCACGGTCATATCTATAATAGAAATCCTGAACATCTTTATCTGTATCTGCATAGAATTTAATTGATTTATCTTCTTTATTTCTCAATTTGGAAATGTCTTCAAAATCGTTCAATGCCGGTTTATCAACAGTATATTTAATCGTTTCTGACTTAGGAGTTCCTTCAAAATCCGGAGTTGCAACAGTTACTTTATCGATAGCAATATCCACAGGATCTATTCCATAAAACCAACCTCTCCAAAACCAGTCCAAATCTTCTCCGCTTGCATCCTCCATTGTTCTGAAAAGATCAGCAGGCTCCGGATGGCGGAATGCCCATCTCTTCGCATATGTTTTGAAAGCTTTATCGAAAAGCTCTCTTCCCATAATGGTTTCACGAAGAATATTGAGTCCGGTTGCCGGTTTGGAATAAGCATTGGGACCAAATCTTGCAATGTTTTCTGAATTAGACATGATAGGCTCCAATTCATCTTTTGGGAGTTTCATATAGTCTACGATTGTCCAAGCCGGACCACGTTTTGAAGGGAACTTGTTATCCCATTTTTCTTCTGTCAGATATTCAACAAAAGTATTAAGACCTTCGTCCATCCAACTCCATTGTCTTTCATCAGAATTGATAATCATCGGAAAGAAATTGTGCCCCACTTCATGAATGATTACACCTAACATTCCATTTTTAATAGCTTCTGAATAAGTTCCATCTTTTTCAGTCCTTCCGTAGTTGAAGCAAATCATTGGATACTCCATCCCATTCGCTGCTTCTATGGATTGCGCAACAGGATAAGGATATGGAATTGTAAACTCAGAATAAGTTTTAATCGTGTGTGCTACAGCTTTGGTAGAGAATTTTCTGTATAATCCGTAAGCTTCTTTCCCGTAAAAGCTCATTGCCATTACTTTATTATTATTTTCAGGAATTGTAACCCGCATACCATCCCAAACAAACTTTCTAGAAGAAGTCCAGGCAAAATCACGAACGTTATTGGCCTCAAAAATCCAAGTTTTTCTTTCTTTGGATTTTTTCTTTTCTGCATTTTTAGCTTCGTCCAGTGTAACGATTTCTATCGGCTCGCTAGCACTTTCTGCTTTTTTGTATCTGGCAAACTGTTCAGAAGAAAGAACTTGCTGATAGTTTTTACATTCTCCTGTTCCACCTACAATGTGGTCCGCAGGTACATTCATTTTCACTTTATAATTCCCGAAGACCAAAGCAAATTCTCCACGGCCCGTGAACTGATGATTTTGCCAACCGTGGAAGTCGCTATAAACACACATCCTTGGAAACCACTGTGTAATTGT
>QFQW01000130.1 GCA_003248755.1 Chryseobacterium sp.
AAGCTGCAGTTGAACCATTCTTGAGAGATGAGATTTCTCCGGAAAACAAAGAACAGCTTTCAACTCTGTTAAATGATATTTGGACTAATACTTCAAGAAAAATTTCTGATTCCAGAAAAATCCCAATCGCTGATTTAAAAACAATTACCGATAGTCTTTACAGCTATCTTCCCAACCTAAGTCATCAATATAAATTGGCTGATCAGCTGATTCAAAAATCGGAATATGATAATATCATCAAGAAAAAATTGAATATTGAAACTGATAAAAAACTTAACAAAATATCTTTTGTAAAATACTCTGAATCATTAGAAAACAATGAAAGAGGGAATAAAATCGCCGTTCTTTATGCTTCCGGAGCTATATACAACGGAAAAGGTTATGATGGAATCTATTCTGAAAACTTTGTAAAAGAAATCAAAAAACTTCAAAAAGATGACGACATAAAAGCTGTCGTTTTCAGAATCAACTCTCCCGGAGGAAGCGCCAATGCTTCCGATGAGATCCTTTTTGAGATGCAGCAGCTTAAACGCAAAAAACCGGTTATTGTTTCATTTGGTGATTATGCGGCTTCGGGTGGATATTATATCGCTATGGGCGCGGACAAAATCTTTTCTGAGCCTAATACGCTTACAGGATCAATTGGTGTTTTTGGTGTTATTCCTTACTTCAAAGAGCTGGCTGATAAAAATGGAATTAGAAGTGACATTGTTTCTACAAATGCTAACTCAATGATGATTTCTTCAATTAATGGTCTTAGCCCCGGAACGCTTAACATCATGACAAGAAGTGTAGAGTCTACTTATCAACGTTTTGTCCATTTTGTAACCCAGAACAGAAAAAAAACTTTTGAACAGATTGACTCTGTTGGTGGAGGCAGAATCTGGTCTGGAGTTAGGGCTAAAGAAATAGGACTTGTCGATGAAATAGGGTCTTTGCAGGATGCAATTAAATTTGCTGCAAAATCTGCAAGTTTAAAAGACTATAGCATCTCTTCTTATCCTTCAAAAATTTCAAAATTTGAACAAATATTTTCCTCCGAAACTGATGAAGACTTTTCAACAAGGTTAATAAAAAATAAAATAGGAAAAGAGAATTTCAAAATCTTTCAACACATTACAGACCCTAATACAAAATCTTCTGTAATGATGGAAAGTCCTTTTACAATCAAAGTCAATTAGTCATATTCAATTCTAGCAAATAAAAAACCTCTCGATGCGAGAGGTTTTTATTTATATTAATAAAGTAACCAATTAACATTAATAACCCGCTCCACCTTTACCTTTACCAAGAAGTGCTTTTGCTGATGACGTTCCAATTCTTTGGATACCCATTGTTATCATTTTTTCTGCATCGGCAGGAGTTTTAACTCCACCAGCTGCCTTTACGGGAAGTTGTCCTGCGTTATCCAGCATAATTTTTACACCTTCGAAGGTTGCTCCATTTGGTTTCCCTCCTTCTGTTATATAGAATCCTGTGGAAGATTTAACAAAAATCTTTGAAAAATCTTTTTCGTCAAAGTTAGCTTGAGCCCATTTCCAAATATCAGAAGTCAGATCAGCAATTTGCTCGTCTGAAAGCGCTGCAATCTCAATAATCCATTTTACAGTTTTACCGAATTCTAAACCTAACTTTGTTCCTTCAACAAATTCTTTTTCAACCAAAGCTAATTCTCCTTTTTTGAAAGCTTCATAATTGATAACATAATCCAACTCGTCCACACCATCCAAAATTGCCTGATTGGCTTCTTTAAGCTTATCTTCCAAGGAATAAGTTCCCTCGTGAAAACCGATAACTGTTCCTACCAGAACTTCAGATTTTTTTGAAACTAAATAATCTTTAATCAGTTTGACATAATTCGGACGAATCATTACTTCTTTGAAATGGTAAGCAATTGCTTCGTCTGTCAAATCTCTAACCACTTCGAAAGTTTGTTCCTCTGTCAATCCGGATTGTTCCGGAGTTTTGAGATATGTTGAGTCTAAATATTGATTGATTTCCATAATTACAAAAATAAAAAAAGGATACAAATATCTTGTATCCTTTTGTGATTATCTGAAATTTTAAACTTTCAACTGTCTGTTGATGCTTTGTTCAAGCGAGATAAACGTCTCTGTTCTGGTAACTCCCTTCAATTTCTGAATCTTGTTAAGAATCTGCATCAAGTGATCATTGTCTTTACAAAGAACTTTCAAAAATATGGTGTAATTCCCTGTGGTGTAATGTGCTTCTACAACTTCATTTACAAGGTTAAGATTTTTAATTGCATCTTGATAATGACTTGGCTGTTCAAGAAAAACACCAATATAAGAAACTACTTTGTACCCAATTTTCCTTGGATTAAGGAAAGAAATAGAATTTTCTATGACACCTGCCTGTTCTAACTTCTTAATTCTCTGATGAACCGCCGTTGTAGAAATCCCAACGTGTTTGGAGATATGTGCAAGAGAAGTTTTAGCATTATCCATTAACATATAAATAATCTCTTTATCAACTCCGTCTAGATGATAACCTGATTCGGAAGCACTCTTCATAATTTATTTTGTTTTTGATATTAAATTAAAAAATAATTAAGGCTAAAAATAGCAAAAATATAATTCATTTGATTATTTTGATTGAAATTTTAAATATCAGATTAAAAATTCACACTTAAATTAAGTAATTTTTCATTATTTTTTTCCCGCTCGTAAATTTATAGAAATTTATAAGAACTATAAAAATATATTGTTGATTATTTTATAAAAACAACACAAATATCATTTAACATAAAATCAAATTGAAGAAGGAACCACAATTAATTTTTAGTTAAAACAAAATTAATAATCCTAAAATAAAAATCAATAAAATACAAAATTAAAATACTGAAAATCAAATATATAAATACAAAATTAACAGAAAAATAAAAACTTATTTTTTGTTCTGAAAAAAGTATATATTTATACACTTATATATAGACCTTATGAAATTTTTTTACAACTTGATTGCATTCTTTATTGCAATCTCAGCTTTTGCGCAGACCCAGACGGTGACTTACTCCATCAATCCGGCTGCCTTTAACGAAGATGAATCCATCACCATTACATTTAATGGCAGTAGTATTAACGAGTCCACTTGGGGCGTTACCAACAACTCCCTTTATCTTTGGTCATGGTCTTATGATCTTAATGACATTAATAGTCAGGATTGCCCAACTAATGGTACTTGGACTTCCTCTAACGAAGCAAACAAACTGACTTATAATTCTGGAAATGACACTTACTCCATTACATTTGTCCCAAAAACATTTTATAACAGAACTGGGCTTGGAAGAATTGGTTTCCTATTAAAAACAAAAACAGGAAACGGACAATCTCAGGACATCTACTCAGAAGTAGGAAAATTCCAGTTTGTAACAACAACTCCAAAAAATGGAACAGTTAATTTTACCGCTTCAGGAAACAATTATCCTATATCCTATAGTACTTCTTTACCTGCTAACTATGTTGTAAAAGCTAATGGAAATACTATATACACAGGAAACAATGTATCATCAATGTTTACTGCGTACAATATTACAACTGATAATCAGATTGAACTAACTGCAACCAGTGTTGCAGACGGAACTGTTTTAACTTCTAAATTCTCGATTTCACCAACTCCTAACGTTCAAACTGCAGCAATACCTTCTTATATGAGACAAGGTATCAGCTATGATCCAAATGACCCAACTAAAGTTGGATTAGCGCTTTATGCACCATTCAAAAGTTATGTTCATGTTATAGGAAGTTTCAATAATTGGCAAGTCTCCTCCAATTATCTAATGAAAAGAGATGCAACAAATGCCAATCTATATTGGATAGAAATCACAGGACTTACACCACAACAAGTTTACACTTTCCAGTACAGAACAAGTGATGGTGTAAAAGTGGCAGACCCTTACTCAACATTAGTTTTATCTCCCGATGATGACCCTTGGATCTCTTCTACAACTTATCCAAATCTACCGGCTTATCCTGCTGGTCAACAATATGATGTTTCTGTAATCCAAACAGCTAAACCTGCTTACAACTGGACGGTAAATAATTTCCAGAAGCCTGCGAAACAAAACCTTATTGTTTATGAAGCTTTGGTCAGAGACTTCACAGCGCAGCAAAACTGGCAGTCAATGATTGATAAAATCCCTTACATCAAAGGGCTAAATGTGAATGCTATCGAGTTGATGCCGGTAATGGAATTTGACGGAAACAATTCTTGGGGATATAATCCCGGGTTCCATTTAGCATTAGATAAAGCTTACGGAACTCCGGAAAAATTTAAGGAATTCATTGATAAATGCCACCAAAACGGAATCGCAGTAATTTTGGATGTTGCCTTAAATCATGCTACAGGAAGATCACCATTAGAAAGACTCTGGTCTACAAGTACAACAGGCGGATATGGCGATGTTGCATCGAACAACCCATATTTCAATCAGATCGCTAAGCATGCATATAGTGTATTCTATGACTTCAACCATTCGAAATCTGAAACAAGATATTATGTAAACCGAGTATTGGAACAATGGATTACAGAATATAAAATCGATGGATTCCGTTGGGATTTAACAAAAGGGTTCACTCAAAATTGTACGCCTTCAGACGAAGCTTGTACAGGTGCTTATCAACAAGACAGAGTTGATATTTTGAAACTATATTCAGACTATCAATGGTCATATGATCCTACATCTTATATAATTTTTGAACACTTAGGAACAGATGCAGAAGAGCAACAATGGGCAAATTATAGAGTCAATGAAGGGAAAGGTGTAATGATGTGGGATAACTTGACAGGACCTTTTGGTCAAAACACGATGGGCTACGATTCTAATAGCAATTTTAACAGAATCGATTTTGAAAATCACGGATTCTCAGAAAGAAGAAATGTAGGTTATGGAGAAAGTCATGACGAAGAGCGTTTGATGTATAAAAATCTGACTTACGGCAACGGAAGTGTAAAAACCTTAGCAACGGCTCTTGAAAGACAAAAAGCATTTGGTGCTGTTTTCTTCACAGTTCCCGGCCCTAAAATGCTTTGGCAGTTCGGAGAATTGGGTTACGAATTCAGTATCAACAGATGTGAGAACGGAACAATAAGCAACGATTGCAGAACTTCTCCGAAACCAGTTGCTTTCACTTTAGGTTACGATACAAATGCAAGCAGAAAAGCAATCTATGATACCTGGGCAAAAATTTTACAGATCAGATTGTCAAGTCAAGTTTTTGATACAACAACATTTACTGTAGAGTCCGGAAATCTATTGCCAAGAATCTATGTCTGGAATGATGCTTTACCGGCAAGTTCTTTGAAAAACGTAGTGGTAGTAGCAAACTTTACAACTTCTGCTCAGACCGTAACACCTAATTTCCCTTATGCCGGAAATTGGTACAATCTGATGGACAATTCTTCTATGAATGCCAACGGTTCCACAACGGTTGTGCTTCAACCGGGAGAATTCAGAATTTTTGGTAATCAGACGGCTTTGGCTACAGACGAAACTAAAATCGATGCTAACAAAACATCATTACAAATTGTTCAGAATCCGGCAACAAACGGCGAGCTTAAAATCAGGTACAACAGAGCTAAAAACGGACAAATCAACATCTACGACCTTAACGGTAAATTAGTAAAATCTTTCGGACTGAAATCTGCTAAAGGAGACGAAACATTCTCTGTAAATGGTATTAGTACAGGAAATTACTTGGTTCAGTTAAAATCAGATGAAGGTTTGGCTGTTTCTAAACTAATCATCAAATAACAAAATAAACTTTCAAATCAAATGAAAACGCCTCAGCTAGCTGAGGCGTTTTTTATTTTTCTATTTTTCAGAAAGTGCTTTCAGTTTTCCAAGACCTTCCGAGAAAGATTTGTTCATTTGCCACGTCATCATTGGCTTCATTGGTTTGAAAAGTGTTTCAATTTCATAATCAATCGTCCAGGTTACTTTGGTTTTAGAACCTTCAGAAGCCAAAAGCAAATCAGAAGTCGCATTGTCCTCCATAGGTTTGATAAAATGCATCTTTGTCGCCACTTTTTCGTTTGGAACAATCGCTGTGATTTCCTGTTCACCTTCGCCAACGTCATCATTTCCTTTCCAATGGTAGCCGTCGCCAACTTCGCCAGCAGTTCCTTTGTAAGTTACGGTCAAATTCGGGTCCATTTTCATCCAGGGATTCCAAGTGTTAAAAGCTTTCATAGAATTTACATTCTGCCACACTTTCTCTTTCGGAGCATTGATGACGAGAGATTGTTCGTTATGACATTTGCTGTCAAAAAACAACATTGCAATCACGCAATAAGTAATGATTACCACCACGACGATGCTAATAATTTTTAGAAATTTCTTCATAATAAGTTAGTTTTAAGTTTAAAACAAATCTAAAAAGAATTTGAACACAAAAACTTTTCCTATGACAATATTTATTGGGACGCCTTTATCCGTCTTCCGCTCTCAATCTTTTTTGCAGACGATTTCACATTAAAATAGAACTTGAAAATAAGTAAAAAAGGATTTCCGCTCAAG